>NZ_JBFULH010000152.1:0-8751 GCF_056400445.1 Pseudomonas sp. P5_B2
GTCGTAAAGTCAGCCGCTGCGGTCTGTCAGGTAAAACGCGTATTCTGGATTACGACTGCTTCGCAGCCGGACCCAGGCTTCGCCAGCTGCTACAGGGGTCAGCGGTGGATTCGGATCAGCGGACAACGAAAAAACCAAAACCCTGATCTGGAGCAGTCTCCCTGTAACGATTAGCGCCGACCATCGCGGATACATCCCCTCCTCTGGATTGTCCGGTATGGCCACCCCTTCCTTCTCCGCCAACACTCAGGCACCTGCCAGCAGCAACAGACCCCAATTCGATAAAAAACCCAGCGCCTTCACGCTGGTGATTTTTTTTGGCGTGTTGGCCATCGGCTTGCTGTTCACCGCTTATAGCCTGATGCGCGACGTGAAGGAAATCGGCACGGTGGTGACCACCTGGACCCCGTTTTTGTTGCTGGGTGTGGCGCTGTTGATCGCCCTCGGCTTTGAATTCGTCAACGGTTTCCACGACACCGCCAACGCTGTAGCGACAGTGATATACACCAACTCGATGCCGCCGAATTTCGCAGTGGCGTGGTCGGGGTTTTTCAACTTCCTCGGCGTGCTGCTGTCCAGCGGTGCGGTGGCGTTCGGCATCATTGCCCTATTGCCGGTGGAACTGATTCTGCAAGTCGGCTCCTCCGCCGGTTTCGCCATGATCTTCGCCCTGTTGATCGCCGCGATCCTGTGGAACCTAGGCACCTGGTGGCTGGGTTTGCCGGCCTCGTCTTCGCACACGTTGATCGGCTCGATCATCGGCGTCGGCGTGGCCAATGCCCTGATGCACGGCCGTGACGGCACCAGCGGTGTGGACTGGGCGCAGGCGACCAAGATCGGTTATGCGTTGCTGCTCTCACCGCTGGTCGGTTTTGGTTTCGCCGCCTTGCTGTTGCTGGCCCTGCGCGCATTCGTCAAGAACCGTTCGCTGTACAAGGCCCCCGAAGGCAACACCCCGCCACCGTGGTGGATTCGCGGCATGTTGATTGTGACCTGCACCGGTGTGTCGTTTGCCCACGGTTCCAACGATGGCCAGAAAGGCATGGGCCTGATCATGTTGATTCTGGTCGGCACGCTGCCCATGGCCTACGCGCTGAACCGCGCCATGCCGGCCGACCAGGCGCTGCAGTTTGCCGCAGTGGCGCAAGTGACCCAGCAAGCACTGGTCAAGGCTGCGCCGCAACTGGCCCCGGCCGACCCGCGCCCGGTACTGACTGACTACGTGCGCAACAAGGAAGCCACGCCGCAACTGGTGCCGGCGCTCGCCGCCCTCACCGGCAGCATCGGCGCTCAGGTCAAGGGTTATGGCTCGCTGTCCAAAGTGCCAGCAGAGGCCGTGGGCAACGTGCGTAACGACATGTACCTGACCAGCGAAACCATTCGCCTGATGGACAAGAACAAGGTCGGTAACTTCGACGCCGACACCAGCGCCAAGCTGCAATTGTTCAAGCAACAGATCGACAACTCCACGCGGTTTATTCCAACCTGGGTCAAGATCGCGGTGGCGATTGCGCTCGGGTTGGGCACCATGGTGGGCTGGAAGCGCATTGTGGTGACGGTCGGCGAGAAGATCGGCAAGACCCACCTGACCTACGCCCAGGGCGCCTCGGCGGAAACCGTGGCGATGCTGACGATTGGCGCGGCGGATATGTTCGGTCTGCCGGTGTCGACCACCCACGTGTTGTCGTCGGGTGTGGCCGGGACCATGGTTGCCAACGGTGGCGGTTTACAGATGACGACCATCCGTAACTTGCTGATGGCCTGGGTGCTGACCTTGCCAGCGGCGATCCTGTTGTCGGGCAGCTTGTATTGGTTATTCACCCAACTGTTCTGATCGGCCCGACACCGGAAATTGAAAGCTGCAGGCTGATCATCAGCTCGCTCAACACGGTCATCCTTCGCAAACAGTGCGCCCCACCATCCGCTCCCGCACTACGTCGTATGCCAAGTGGTAGATGTAGGTGTATGGCAGGAAAAACAGCAGCACACCGATGTCGAGCAGGAACGCTTCCCACAGGTCGATCTTCAGCCACCAGGCAATCAGCGGCACACCGAGCGCGACCAGACCACCCTCAAACAGCAACGCATGGACCACCCGAACCCACGCGGTGCGAGCAATCTCGTAGCGCTTGAGCACGCGATCGAACTGTCCATTGAAGACCACGTTCCAGGCCAGGGCCAGAGCCGCGATAGCCATGGTGACGATCCCCATGTCGAGCATGGGTTTGTCCATGATCCACGCCAGCAACGGGGTACAGATCAGGATGGCCAGCAGTTCGAAACCGATGGCCTGGAAAATACGTTCAGTGATGGATTTGTTGACGCTCATGGCCAGACTCCTCTGAGTGACGGTGGTTGCCATGATCCCTCACCACACCGATACTTCATCACCAATAACCATCGACCAAGGCGATAGTTCATGGCGTCTCACGAAGTGTTGCTGGCGTTTGTCCAGGCGGCGACCCAAGGCTCGTTTTCCGCAGCGGCGCGCAAACTGGGGCGCAGCCAGTCGACCATCAGCGCGGCGGTGGCCAGCCTGGAAATCGATTTGAACCTGGTCCTTTTCGACCGCAGCAGCCGCAAGCCCAGCCTGACCCCGGCCGGGCATGTGATGCTGCAACGGGCCGAAGAGATTCTGGCTGCCACCAGCCGGCTGGAAATCACCGCCAGCCAGCTGTCACAAGGCGTCGAGCCAAAACTGACCGTGGCGATTTCCGATACCTATCAATCTGACCGCTTCGAAATCGCACTGGGTGCATTCGAGCAACGCTATCCGGACCTGGAACTCGAATGCCTGATTGCCGAATGCGATGACTTGATTGCGCTGCTGCAGCGGGGTCGGGCGCAGGTGGCCTTCGCTGAAATGCAGGACAGCTATCCGCCGGATCTGGTCAGTTCGACCGTCGACGAACGCACGGAAATCGCGCTGTTTGTCTCCCGCGCGCATCCATTGGCGGCGCTCGATCATATCGATCAGGACGTGCTGCAACAGCATCGTGAGCTGCGGCTGGCAACCATCGTCAATCCGTATGAAAGTCGGGCGAAAGGCCGTGTCTGGTCGGCGCCGAGTTATTTGATGCTGCTGGAAATGGCCCAGGGTGGATTTGGCTGGGCGCCGTTGCCGAGATGGTTGGTGGAGCGGTTTGGCCAGGGTTCGTTGCAGGAACTTCGGGTGCGCGGCTGGCCGAAACCGGTGTTTGTCGATGCGCTGTGGTCGCGCCAACATCCGCCGGGGCCGGCGGGGAGTTGGCTGCTGAGCAAGATGCTTGAGTAAAGGTCCTTCGGCCCTTATCGCGAGCAGGCCAGACAGTTCRCCTCACTCCAAAGCCTTGATCCGCGCCTCAAGAAACCTCTGCTCCGGCACTTGCTGCGTCAACTCCAGAGCCCGCGCATACGCCGCCCGCGCCTCCTCCACCCGCCCCAGCTGCCGACAAAACTCCGCCCGTGCCGAATGCGCCAAGTGGTAATCCTGCAATTCGCCCCGATTCAAAATCGCCTCAACCAACGTCAGCCCCGCCAACGGTCCATCCCTGCGGGAGATCGCCGCCGCGCGATTCAACTCGATCACCGGTGAAGGCACTGCCGCCAGCAGCACGTCATACAAACCGACGATCTGCTCCCAGTCCGTTTCCGCCGCCGAGGGCGCTTCGGCATGCACGGCCGCGATCGCCGCTTGCAGGCCATACGGCCCGATCCGCCCGGTGGTCAACGCCGCTTCCATCAGCGCACACCCTTCGGCAATCATCCCGGCGTCCCACAACGAACGGTCCTGCTCATCCAGCACAATCAACTCACCATCCGGCGACGTCCGGGCCAGGCGCCGGGACTCGTGCAGCAGCATCAACGCCAGTAGCGCTATCACCTCCGATTCGGGCAACAAGTCCATCAATAACCGCCCCAGCCGAATCGCCTCGCGCGTCAGTTCTTCGCGCGTCACTTCCACCCCGATGGACGCCGAGTAACCTTCGTTGAACACCAGATAAATCACCCGCAACACGCTATCGAGCCGCTCGGGCAATTCCGTCAGTGTCGGCACTTGATAAGGGATTTTCGCATCACGAATTTTCGCCTTCGCCCGCACGATGCGTTGAGCGATGGTGGCAGGCGCCGAGAGAAACGCCCGGGCGATCTCTTCAGTGGTCAGGTCGCAGATTTCGCGCAAGGTCAGTGGTACCTGGGCGTCCGCTGCGAGTGCCGGGTGACAGCAGGTGAAGATCAGGCGAAGGCGATCGTCTTCCACGTCTTCTTCACTCCAGTCCGCCTGCTCCAGCGCCTCGGCCTGGGCAATCAGCAGCGGTCGGGACGCGGCAAATCGCGCGCGCCGACGCAACACATCAATCGCCTTGAAGCGGCCGGTGGACACCAGCCAGGTGCGCGGATTATCCGGCACGCCGTCACGTTGCCAACGTTCCACCGCCACGAAAAAGGCCTCGTGCAGGGCCTCCTCGGCGAGGTCGAAATCGCCAAGCAACCGAATCAACGTCGCCAGAATCCGCCGCGAGTCTTCGCGGTAAACCTGCTCGACCCGGGCTTGCACCGAGGCGCCAGGCATCAGTCCTGCATGCCTTCTGTGACTATCGTTTGCTCGATCAAGCGACTGATGGACAACTGGAATTTGGCCGTCTTTCTTTTAGTCGATGGCGGACTCATGCAGGCCTCCTTTTGGGTCCTTGTTTTTCAAGCATTCAACTGGCGAACGGGACGCACCTCGACACAGCCGACCCGGGCCGCCGGAATATTCCCGGCAACCTGGAGCGCTTCATTGAGGTCCCTGGCATCGATCAGGTAGAAGCCAGCCAATTGCTCCTTGGTTTCGGCGAACGGGCCGTCGGTGATCGACATCTTGCCGTTACGCATGCGCACGGTGGTAGCGGTCTGCACCGACTCCAGCGCCTCGGCCGCGACCATCCGCCCACTGCCTTGAATCGACTCGGCGTAGGCCATGCATTCGGCGTCGTTCGGGCTTTCGGGCAGCGAGTGCAAGGTGTGCTCGTTGCTGTAGACCAGGCATAGGTATTTCATGGGGCTCTCCAGAATCGAACGAATCAACTATGGCTGCAGATCGTGGCGTTGGCGAAATTCCCGACGAATCGGCCTGACCATCAGGGCTGCAAACCGAACAGAGTCGTGCCGCTCTGCATGTCGAACGGAGCCGACCAGTGTTCGTGGACGATGCGCCATTGCCCGGCTTCGCGGCGGTAGCAGGCGGTTACGCGCATCCAGCAGGCCTGGGTTTCGCCCTTTTCGTTGGTGCCACCGCAATAGGCCAGCCAATGGGCGAAGGCGATGTGCTCATCCGCCACGATGTTCATTTGGTCGAAGTCAAACTTGTGCGCGCCCTGGCACATTTCCATGCATTCCAGCCAATGCGCGCGGTAGGCGGCCTTGCCCCGGAACTGCAAGGCCTTGACCGCGTCGTAGGAGACGATGTCGTCGGCATACAGGGCCATGATTTTATCCACGTTCTTGGAGATGACTGCGTCACGATACGTGTCGATCAGGGTCTGGATTTCGTGTGTAGAGCTCATGGGGGTTCTCCGTGGTTTTTGTTGTGAAGACACCCTTAGTCGTTCGGCAAAAAACCAAATCGACAGCCGAAATAAAAAATAATCCAGCGGCGCAAACTCGCTAGAATCCGAGGCTCATTCGTGTTGGAAAAAGGACACTCCAGTGATAACCCGACTCGTGCCTTACGAAAGCCTGAACGCGCGCCAGCGCCAGCAGGTCGAGGCCATCGAAGTGCACAAAGAACAAATAAAATTCAGCGGCGACATTCACGGAGCGTTGCACTCCCTGTTGTCCAAACCCTGCCCCGGCGTCAAAGGATTTGCGCTGCTGGTAGAGGACGTTCCCGTGGCCTTCTTGCTGCTCAAGCGCCCGCCCGTGCTGCCGGCCTGGGCCGATGAGCACAGCGCCACCCTGCATGCGCTGCAAGTCGATCAACGCGCTCAAGGCAAAGGCTATGGCAAAGCCTGTCTGCAAGCGCTGCCCGAGGTGGCGCGTCAGGCGTTTCCGGAAATAAAGGGGCTGGAATTATCGGTGGATGCGGACAACGAGCCGGCCATCGCGCTTTACGCAAAATTTGGCTGGGTCGACAGGGGTGAAGCGTACAAGGGGCGGATTGGTTATGAGCGGCGGATGGGGCTGGTTTTTTGAGGTGTGAGGATGCGTAGATAACAGCCTGTCAGAGTAATAGATAGTAGTCGAGCAGTTGCTTCTCGATGCTATGGCGCTGGCCGATGACCAACGCGACCACCACAAGCTTTTCGCTCGGGAACACCTCATACAGAACCCGCTGCCCCAAAGGCAGATACTCACGAAAATGGGTATCCCCCAAAGACGCCGCCTCCTGACAAACACCGTAAACATGCGCCTGGCTGGCCAGTGCCGTAACAATTTGCATGACAAGTTGATCAACCATCTCTGCCGCTTTTTTGCGATCGCATTGTTGCGTCAGATAGTGCTCAAGTGAAACAACTCCATGCCCCGCAGCCGTCGCGAACTCTACCCTGTAAATTTCAGGCATCGTTATCGTCTTGCTGTAATTGACGTCGCTGGGCCAGTTTGGCCAGAAGTGTGTCACCGGAAATCAGCTTGCCCTGCTCCTTGTCGCGGGAGGCAAACGAGAGCAGCTTAATCAGCGCAATAGCCTCGTCACGACGCTTACGCTCCTCATAGGACTCAATCACATAAGCCGGTACACCATTTTGCGTGACAAGCATGGGTTCGGAGAGATCCAGCGCTGCCGCATTCTTTTTTACAAAGCTGATGGTTTCAACTCGCATCACTCATTCCTCTGTCGCCAACCGTGCAGGCTGGCCAATACAACACGGTCTGAATTTAGGCTATAAAAAACTTATCTCAAGCAATCATTTACCCCATCACAAATCCAACACCATCTCATGCCACGCCATCCCGCCATGGTCCGAGGCCGACGGTTTGATGTAGGCAAAGCCAAACCCGGCGTACAACGGGATATGCCGCTCTTTGCACATCAGGTGAATGCTGACCTTGCCCGATGCGCGCATGCGCTCAATGAACTCGCCCATCAAACGCTTCGCCAGCCCCTGCCCCTGATAATCCGGGTGCACCACCACCGACATGATCACCACATGCGGGCCGGCCGGGTCGTGGCCGATCAATTCCTTGAACGCTTCGTCCGACATTTCCACTTGAAAGGCCGCACCGGAGTTGATGAAACCGGCGACCACGCCGTCGACTTCGGCCACGATGAAACCTTCGGGCCAGGTGGCGATGCGGGTGGCGATTTTTTCCCGGGTGGCGGCTTCGTCGCCTTCATAGGCAACGGTTTCGATGGCGTAGCAACGGTCCAGATCAGCAGGCGTGACGTGGCGGATGACGGTGTTCATGGCGGGTCGCAATCAGATGGAAAGGTCGGGGATCATAAATCAGCCCCCACACGACATCGAGAGACGAATCACCAATCCGTCTCTCGATGCAGGTGTTCAGCCTTTGATCGGCAGCCAGATTTCCAGCTTGCCGGTATTGAGCTTCGGGTTGAAGTCTTCGCTGTAACGTTCGAATTCCGGGGCGTCCGCCGCCTCTTTACCTGACTGCGGCAGCCAGGTTTTCCAGATGTACTGAAAGGTAGCGGGCAACCTGTCCAGAGATCCCTTGTGCTCGAATACTGCGTAACGCTGAGGTTGAACCTCGACCCAGCGATACTTCTCTGGCAGGTCGTCGAGTTTGTCGATCTCGACGCCGGCGATGTATTCGAATCCGCCTTTGCCATCCGGATTGCAACAAATGCCGTAGGTGGCTTCGCCTTTCTGCCCGGGAATCTTGCCAATTTCGGGAATGAATTTCTCCCAGAGGTCGGGAATCGCTTTGGTCGTCTGCGCGGTAAATAGGCCACCAAACCCTGCAATGAGCAAGAAGTGCCCGTGTTCGAAGCGTGGCTCGTCCGGTTTTACACCTGTTTGCTCATCCATGACTCAACTCCTGAACTTAAAAATGGGTTCGGCTGAAAGTATAGAAGCCAAACCCGATTCGCCCAGTTACAGTGCGTGCAACTGTTCGACGGCCGCAGCGCCAACAAACTCGTTATAACCCGATAGGATCACGTAGACCGCGAAATAGCAGAAAATCGCCGCCGATGCCATGTAGGAATAACGCAGCAGTTTGTCGCCCAGCAACTTGCCGCCGTGGCTCGCAGCGAAGCACAAACCCGCGCTCCAGAGCAGACCAGCGCAGAGGAATCCCCCGAGAAACAGCGCCGAACTGAGGGCACCACCGCCGCCGGAACGGGCGATCAACGTGCCGCCCACCGCCGCGAACCACAAAATGGCGCTGGGCGAGGACATGGCGAGGAAGATCCCGCGGAAAAACTCCTTGCGATGTGAGTTCTGCCCCACTTCTTCGGCTTGCGCCAATACCGCTTCGTGGTGAATCGCCGAATAGATCATCTTCGCCGCGAAATAGATGAGCAACGCCGAACCGCCGATCCACAGCACCCAGCGTACGGTTTCGTATTGCAGCAAAACGGTCATGCCCGCCAGCGCCAGCACCGCATAGATCAGGTCGCCGACACAGGTGCCCAACCCCAGCGCAAAGCCTTGGAAATAGCCGCGTTGCATGGCCAGGGTGATCATCGCGATATTGGCCACGCCGATATCCAGGCACAACGAAAGGCTCAGCAAGAAGCCGCTGCTAAATTCCATCAACCGATTTCCTTCGGAAAAATTTGTTTTCATACTGGCTAGACAGTTTGCCACGACTGCCCTTACATTC
>NZ_JBFULH010000153.1:0-8743 GCF_056400445.1 Pseudomonas sp. P5_B2
TGTCAACATCGTCGACGACCTGCCTACCGCAGCGGCGAACACCGCCAGTGCGGTGGAAGGTGCAACGGTCAATATCAGCGTCCTGGACAACGACAAGTTTGGCGCCGACGGTCCGGATAGCAGTGGGGCGGTGATTGGCGTACGTGCCGGCAGTAACACGTCGACCCCGGCGGTCGGCGGGCTGGGTACCAATATCAATGGTACTTACGGCTACCTGACTCTCGATGCCGCGGGCAATGCCGTGTACCACAGCAACCCGAACTCGGTAGGGCCAGCAGGCGCCACGGACACGTTCACCTACACCATTCGTGATGCCGACGGCGATGTAAGCACCACCACCATCACCATCGACGTCAMCGACAATAGCCTTACAGCTGGGGTTGATCAGGACGTGAYGGTCTTCGAAAAAGCCCTSGACYTGASCAWGGGCGGTCAGGACCTGGCGGCGGGCACCGTCACCGGCAGCGACCCGGGCAACAYCGGGGAAACCGCTTCCGGCACGTTGGTGGGTTCGGTCACTGGCGGCAGCGGCGCGTTCACCTACASCYTGGTGGGCAGCGYCACCGGCAMSTATGGKCAGATCCWGMTYAACGCCGAYGGCACGTACACCTACACCCTGACCTCGGCGCCGAAAACGTCGCCGAACGCCAACGACGGGCCAAACACCCTGAGCGAAAGTTTCACCTACAAAGCCACTGATGCCTTGGGCAACAGCACCACCAGTACCATCGTCGTCAACATTGTCGACGACGTGCCAAAAGCAGTGGCGTCGGATCGCTCGGTGGCAGCGGTGGAAATCGACTCCAACGTGCTGATCGTGCTCGACATCTCTGGCAGTATGGCCGACGCCTCCGGCGTGCCAGGCTTGACTCGGCTGGCGTTGGCCAAACAGGCCATCAGCGCTTTGCTCGACAAGTACGACGACCTCGGCGACGTGAAAGTGCAACTCGTCACCTTCAGCAGCAATGCCACCGACAGAACCACGGTGTGGGCCGACGTGGCGACTGCGAAGTCGATTCTTGCGGGCCTGACAGCCGGCGGTGGCACCAACTACGATGCCGCGGTGGCCACGATGCAGACGGCGTTCAATACGTCCGGAAAACTGATCGGTGCACAGAACGTCGGCTACTTCTTCTCCGACGGCAAACCCAACGAAGGCGTCATCAGCACCAGCGACGAAGTCGCTCTCAAAGCCTTCCTCGACGCCAACAACATCAAGAATTATGCGATCGGCCTGGGCAACGGCGTGGATGACTTCAACCTCAACCCATTGGCCTACGACGGCAGCACCCACACCAACACCAATGCCGTGCTCGTCACCGATCTCAATCAACTCAACTCAGTGCTCTCGGGCACCGTGGTCGGTGCGCCGGTCACCGGTACATTGCTGGAGGGCGGTACATTTGGCGCCGATGGCGGCTTCATCAAAACCCTCACGGTCGACGGCACCACCTACACCTATGACCCTAAAGGCAACACCAACCAAGGTTCGCTGACCTTCAGTGGCATTAACCACGGCACATTCAACACGGTGAACAACAGCATCAGCATCGCCACCAACAATGGCGGCACCCTGGTGGTCAACCTTGATACCGGTGAGTACAACTACACCTCGCAGAAAACCACAGCGGTGGTGATCACTGAAAACATCGGTTTCACCGTCAGCGACAACGACGGCGACCTGGCCAGTTCCACGCTGACGGTCAAAGTCATTCCGAACGCGGCGCCGGTGGCGGTCGATGATCACATCATCACCAACGTGCTTTCGAGCAACATCGCGGTGCCGGGCGAACTGCTGCTGGCCAACGACACCGATGCCGACAAGGATCCGCTAACCGCGTCGCCAACGTCCTTCAACACGGGTTGGCTGATCGAGGGAGCGGACTTCACCGGCAGCGGCGCAATCAGCTTCGCCCGCACCAGCAATTATGCGGCTAACCAGACCCTGGCGGATGTGCGCAGTTCCTTTGCGGCCAACACCGCCACGATGACGGCGCTACTGGTGGTCAGCGGGTATCTGGGGCGGGTGACAGCCCATAACGCCAATGATGAAGACCTCATCACCGTGAAACTGAAAGAGGGTGAAACCCTCAATCTGGATCACAACCTGGCGGCCGGGCGCATCACCATGGAGTATTCCCTCAATGGTGGCGCCTTCGTCAGCATTGCGGACGGCGGGACGATCACCGCGTCGGCGGATGGGACCTACCAGATCCACCTCACCAACGTTACCAATCCCAGCGGCAACAGTGTCAACAACGCGGAAAACTATCAGCTGACCATGGCCATCAACTACGCCGGTGCCCATGACATCACACCGGACGCCCACGGCAACTACACCGCCAACGACAACCATGGCGGCAGCGACAGCGCGGCCGTGACCATCAGCTACCAGGATGGCCACACCCTCACCGGCACCACGGGCGATGACATATTGGTGGCCGGCACCGGCAACAACGTCATCAATGCCGGCGACGGCAACGACGTGCTCACCGCAGGCACCGGAAACAACGAACTGCACGGCGACGCCGGAAATGACCTGCTGTTCAGCGGCATCGGCAACGACCTGCTCGACGGCGGCACCGGCATCGATACGGCGAGCTATACCCACGCCACTGCCGGGGTCACGGTCGACCTGGGCTTGCTCACCGCGCAAAACACTGGAGGTGCCGGCACCGACACCCTCACCGGGATCGAAAACCTGACTGGCTCCAACTTCAACGACACCCTCACGGGTGACAACAACAGCAATATCATCAACGGCGGTTTGGGCGACGACATCCTCAAGGGTGGCGACGGTGACGACTTCCTGATCGGCGGACTGGGCAACAACACCCTCACCGGCGGAGCAGGGGCCGACACCTTCCAGTGGCTAAAAGGCAACAGCGGCCACGACGTCGTTACCGACTTCACACCAGGCACCGACAAACTCGATTTATCGCAATTGCTGCAAGGCGAAAACGGCACCACGGCCTCGCTGGATGACTACCTGCACTTCAAAGTCATTGGCAGCGGCGCCTCGGTACTGACCAGCATCGACGTCAGCGCCATGGCCGGCGCCACACCGAACCAGACCATCGACCTGGCCGGCGTCAACCTGGCCGACCATTACGGCGTGACGCCGGAAGCGGGCGGGGTGGTGGCGGGTGGGCACGATACGGCGACCATCATCAATGGCATGTTGAATGACCATTCGTTGAAGGTGGATACCGTGTGATCTAAAAGCCTGAAACGACAAAACCCGCCATTCCTCAGTGAGGAATGGCGGGTTTTTTTGTTGCCTGTGGCACCGCCATCGCGAGCCTGCTCGCGATGAGACCCGACAGACCGCCGCAAACTCACAGCCTGAAACCCATTGTGGCGAGGGGGCTCGCCCCCGTTGGGTTGAGCAGCAACCCCAAAACCATTCACCGCAGTCTTTCAGTCAGACCGCATTCACTGGGTTTACGACTGCTGCGCAGCCGAACGGGGGCGAGCCCCCTCGCCACTGGGAATGCGCGTCGCCGTAAATCCGCGTTAGCTTTGTGGATCAACGTTATCCAGCATCCGGTTCACCGCCAGTTCACCCAGCATGACGGAGTTTTGAATRCCCAACAGGGTGTGGCGCTGCGTACCGTTCAGTTGCCCYGCRAAATCACWCAACATCACACTCGCTGACGCCAACGTCTCRCAGGCGTTGACCAGCAGGGTTTYGTTATCAGTGTCGGGGCCGACGGAATAGATGGTGCTGGGTCTGCGTGGGGTGTCTTTGGGGATGACCGGTTTGAGGTAGTAATCGAGGGCGCGGTCGGCGGCGTTGTTGAGCTTTTTGGAATCGGTGGATTCGTAGGGGGAAACGTCGTCGGTTTCGGGTGGATTGGGTGTGATCTTGAACATGGTAAAACTCCTTGATTAATGGAGCTGCCACAGCTCGCTGCGAAACGAGGGGAGGTGGCCGCTGTACGCAGGTTCGCAGACCGGGAATCAAGGAACCCGGCAGACCCGAAGATCTCCCGCGCACAGCCGCCATAACGCAATGCAGTAGACGAAAAAAAGCGCCAACTGAAAGGAAACGGTGGCGCTATGCGCCTTGATTGATCCGGGCTGCGAAACCCGATCGCTGATTTGTCAGCGACCCGGAAACGATAGAGTCCAGGCTCAAAGCACACAAGCCGGCGGATTCTGGCGCAGTCGTAGGCAACGGCGCAAGGATGTGTAGCCTGCGTGAGTGTCTGGAGGTGTCTTTTAAACACCGATGTTTATTGCGTCCTGCTACATCGGCTCCGGCGGCCCGATCAACCGCCCCATCACCCCAAACAACCCCAATTCCCGAATCACCTCCAATTCCCCCTGTGTCTCCACCATCTCCGCAATCAACGGCAGATCAATGCTGTTGGTCGCTCGGTAAATTGCATCAATAAACAGCCGCTTGTCAGGCTGCACATCGATGCTACGGATGTACGCGCCATCGATTTTCAGATAAGCCAGTCCCAGCTGCGTCAAGTTGCCGATCTGGCTGAAGCTGCCGCCGAAATGCTGCAAACCGATGCGGTAACCCGTGTCGAGCAAACTGTGGCTCAGGCGCTGCAACTCTTCGGGCGGCGGCAATTGGCGCTCGTCGATTTCCAGGGTCAGCAGCGGTGCCAGGTCTGGCAGTGAGTCGAGCAAGTCGATGATCTCTCGCAGCTGCACCGGGTCGCGCAGGGTGCTGCCGGACAGGCTCAACGCCAGAGGCCAACGGTTGACGACCAAGTAGTCGAGGGTCGCTTCGAGCATCGCCAGATCGAACCGCGCCGACCAGCCAAGACACTCGATCCATGGCAGGAAATGCCCGGCGGCAATAGCCTCACCGCTTGGGTCGAGCAGGCGCGCGAGGACTTTGTGGTGCAGCACCTGGCTGGTGTCGGCGCATTGCACCACGGGTTGGAAATACAGCTGCAGTTTACCGTGGGTCAGGGCGTCGTCGATCCAGCTGCGCCAGTCATGTTGGGTGTGGTTGGTTGCGGTGTCGGTATCGGCCAAATGGACCCACGGCCGCTCGGGGTGTTGCCGGGCTTGCGTCAGTGCCTGATCGAGGCGCAGCAGTACATCGCTCGCCGGTTCGCCGGGGTGATAGGCGACGATGCCCAAGTGCGCCACCGGCATGCAATCGCTGGCATCGGTGAGGCGCAGGTTTTCCAGGGTGGCGCTGATTTCCGAGGCCAGGCGTGCGGCATCGGCACTGTCCAGTCTCGGCGTGAGCAGGCTGAATTCACCTCCGCGATTACGCGCCGCCAGCCAGGTGCATCGTTCCGGCGGTAGTGTCAGGCGCTTGAGCAGTTCGCCGACTGCGCTGATCAGCGCATCCGTACGCTGACTACCCAGACGCTGGTTGAGGCCTACCAGGTCGTTGATGCGCAGCATCAGCAAATGGCCGGCGCTGCTCTGTTCGCTGATCAGCAGGTGATCGTTCAGTTGCTCATCCAGCAAGCGCCGGTTGGCCAGGCCGGTGAGGCTGTCTTGATAGGACTCGGCCCGCAGTTTTTCACTGCGCGTGGCTTCTTCGGCGAACAGCGTTTTGAGCTTTTCGACCATCTGGTTCATCGCCAGCACCACACGCCTCAACTCCGGTGTGCGCGGCAGTTTCGGCAGGCTCAAAAACTCGCGTTTGCTGATGGCTTCGGCCTGTTTGACCATCTTGTCGAGCGGACGCAATTGCCGACGTAACAGCCAGCCGCCGAACACGGCGCTGAGCAAACCGCAGATCAGCAGCCAGATCAGGCTGCCCGCTGTGYTGTCCCACAGCTTGGCCAGAGCGAATTGCGGATTGCTCACCACCTCAACCCGCGCCACTTGGTCCCAGCCGCGCATGATCAGCGCGTCACCACCCTCTGGGCGCAAGTTGACGAGCCTGACGAACCAGCGCGGAACACCTTGGATTTTCGCCGGGGCACTGCGTTCCACCAACACTTGCTCATCGATAATACTGACGACGCGGATGCTGCTGAAATAGCCGCTGTCGTAAATCGAACTGACCATCAACTCGATCATGGCCGGGTCGTCGATCTGTGCGGTCAGCGACAAACCGAGCGCGGTGGCGGCGTCCTGTGCATGGGAGCGCAACTGGCTGAGCGTTTGTTCGCGGGAGGTTTCCAGGCTGACAAAAAAACTGCCGCTGAAGGCCACCAGCAAGAATAGGCAAATGGCGAGAAACAACTGTTTGCGCAGTGACATAAAACGCTCCTTGCGGTGGCGACTAGCCTTCGCCCACGGCGAACCCTTCGGCTTGCATCTTTTTCAACACGTCTTGCCAGCGCGACAGCTTTTTTGAGTCGCTGCTGCGTTTACCGCCATTGGCCCCCGGTAAGTACAGGCCTTCGGCGTTGAAGGCGTATACCGGCAACAGGTCTTTGCGCTGGGACGCGGGGCGGATCTCGTTGATCAGGTTATCCAGCACCAACGGTTCGGCCGTGGGGCTGCTGTAGAAGGTCAACACCATGTGCGCCTGGTTTTGGGCCAGGGCCTTGACGTAGGTGATGCGTAGTTTTTCGCTGGGAATCCCGAGATAGCGCAGGCTGAAATACTTCGCCAGCGCGTAGTCTTCACAATCGCCGGCGCCCTTGATCAGCGATTCTTCTGGCGTAGCCCAGTAATCGGTCTGACGCCAGATGCGCGTGTCGTCCTGGAAATTCAACTGCTGATTGAAAAAGCGATTGACCGCATTCAGTTGCTCGCGCTCGGGCTGCTTGAGTTGGCTTTTGAGCATTTGACTCCAGGCCTCGATTCTTCCCTTGGCGGGGCCGAGGGGGCCGTAGCGCTGTTCGGCGTTTTGCAGGATCTGCGTGAAGTCCCAGTCAGCCAGGACACTGCCCAGCCCCGTCAGCAGAAAACCGGCCAGCAGCAGCCAACCGCCGAGCCGAAGTCGGAGCGTTGACCATCCTGGACTACGCGGACGACGGAACATGTGGCAACTCGCGTGAAGATGTCTGAAGTCTAGGCGGTGTTTTCAGCGAGGGCGGACAAATTGCCGGGTTGCTACTGACTACCTGTGGCGAGGGGGGTTCTGTGGTCAAGGGGCTTCTGTGGTGAGGGGGCTTGCCCCCGTTCGGCTGCGCAGCAGTCGTAATCCAGTCAGCATGGTGTATCAGGAAAAACTCGTTCTGCAGGATTGGGGTCGCTTCGCAACCCAACGGGGGCAAGCCCCCTCGCCACAGAAGCCCCCTGACCACAGAAGACCTATAGCCACAGAAGTGACCTGGCCACAGAAATCGGGTCAGGATTTGTGCAGGGTTTTTTGCTTGAGGATATAAATCGTTACCAGCACTGCACTGGTCAGCATGAACCCGCGCGCCCACGGCAGGGGCACCAAGTAGCAGGAAAGCAGGATGCTCGCCCACATCAATCCGATGGCATAGACCTTGCTCTTGAGCGGGATGCCGTTACCGTCGAGGTAGTCGCGAATCCACGGGCCCAGCCGTGGATGCCCCACCAGCCACTGATAGAAACGCGGCGAACTGCGAGCGAAGCACGCAGCGGCGAGCAACAGGAAAGGCGTGGTGGGCAATACCGGCAGAAAAATCCCGATCACCCCTAGCGCTACGCTCAGCCAGCCGATGGCCAGCAGCACGTAACGCAACATCAGGGAACGGTTGCCTATGGGGTTGTCCATAGGCAAAACCTTAGTGGTGACGTGGCTTGAGGATCGCCGGTTTTTCGTCTGGCGCCTGGCACAGCAGGTACAGCGCGGTCAGGGCTTCCGGGATCTGCACGATCATGTCGTCCATCAGATTGGCATCTTTGGCGATGTCTTCGAACTCAGGCTGTTCGTCGAACAGACCCGAACCGACCATGATCGGCAGCAGCATTTCGCTGACTTCGTCTTCGGCAGTTTCAAACCAGGCTTCTTCGCGCAGGAACACGCCTTCCATGAAGCCAATGCACCAGCCTCGCAGGTCGGAATCATCCGGCTCTTCGCCCAGGTCCAGGTCGCATGGCAGCTCGAACTCTTCGTCGGACGCCAGTTGGCGGGCGATGTGAGCCTTGAGGGCCAGCAGGGTGGATTCGATGGCTTCACGCTCGGTGTCGTCGGCGTAGTGCGGCTCTTCGGCGAAGAGGGCATCGATCCATTCACGCTCTGGAACGGTTTCGGAACAGATCGACAGCGCAGTGAGATAGCCGTGGGCGGCCACGTAGTCCAGCGCCTCGTCATGCAGTTCGTCGGCGTCGAGGAAGACTTGCAAACGGGTTAGTTGCTCAGCGAAGGACATTAACGGGATACCTTGGGGAATGTTCGATGCGGGAATTCTAGGCCTTCTTGAGCGCTCAGGCCAGCCGCACGGCATATTTGAAGCCTCAGAACACCGCATTCCCTGTGGGAGCGAGCTATGTGGTGAGGGGGCTTGTCGGAACGCCGCATCGCCCCGTTGGGTCGCGAAGCGGCCCCAAAACCTGCAATCGCCATGTATCTGATACACCGCGTGCAATGTTTTACGACTGCTACGCAGCCGAACGGGGGCGAGCCCCCTCACCACATAGCTCTCCCACAGGGTTCTTGGTTGCATTGGCTTGATGTGTCTTATCAGCGGTGCCCTGTGCAAGGGAGGGCTCGGGTATACTCGCGCGTTTTGTGATGCCCTGCTGGCGTCGTGGCTGAAATGTGCAGCGTCATGCAATGCGCACTTACGATTTGTCGGTGCAGCTTGCGTGGTTCTGAACCAGCCTTGCAGGGATGTTTTTGTGATTTTTGGAGTTTTTATGCTCGAACAGGCTCAACGCGTCCTCAAGG
>NZ_JBFULH010000154.1:0-10913 GCF_056400445.1 Pseudomonas sp. P5_B2
CCTTCGTCAAAGGTTGAAAACGCCATACTATGTCGCGGCACGCCACATAGGAAACCCTGTGGTGAAGAGCTTTTGTGGCGAGGGGGCTTGCCCCCGTTGGACTGCGCAGCAGTCCCTGCTCCCATTCAAAGTCTACGGTGCCTCGAATGGGTCTGCTGCGCCACCCGACGGGGGCAAGCCCCCTCGCCACAAAAGCTCTTCACCACAGGGTTTCCTATGTGGCGTGCCGCGACATAGTATGGCGTTTTCAACCTTTGACGAAGGCACGTCCCCATGACGATCGAGATCCGCCCGGCGACCCCCAGCGATGCACCGCAAATCCTCGGGTTCATCACTGAACTGGCCGACTACGAACGTGCCCGCCATGAAGTCATTGCCAGCGTCGCCGACATCGAGCGCAGCTTGTTCAGCGAAGGCGCCACCGCCCACGGCCTGATCTGCCTGCGCGACGGCCAGCCAATCGGCTTCGCGGTGTTCTTCTTCAGCTATTCCACCTGGCTTGGCAGCAACTGCCTGTACCTCGAAGACCTCTACATCACCCCCGAACAACGCGGCGGTGGCGCGGGCAAAACCTTGCTGCGCCACCTCGCGAAAATCGCCTGTGCCAATGATTGCGGGCGGTTTGAATGGAGCGTGCTGGACTGGAACAAACCGGCGATCGAGTTCTATAAATCGTTGGGCGCGCAGCCACAGGAAGAGTGGGTTCGGTACCGGATGGATGGGGCGGTGCTGCGCGAGTTTGCCGAGGGTTAGTCACTTCCCTTCCAGTTACTGTTGATCATGCCGTCGAGTGTTTTACTAACGCTGATCTTGAAAACCCCGGCCTTCCTTTCATCGAAGGCCGCTCTCCACGCCGTGTATCCCTGATCGAAATCCGGAATCTCTGCTGTTTCGCCAATGCGATGAGTGATGCTGCGCTCTATGGCTTTGGCCTGGAAGGGCAGGTGAGGCATGTCGTTGAACTCAGTGCCTGTCACTGGGTTGATCATCCGGAAACCGTCCACCCTGATGTGAACCACCTTGCCTAATTTCGGATAGTTCTCGATTTTCAGGATCGTCAGTGTCGACCCATCCTCGCCCGGCCGATTTTTGTAGGCCCAGATATCGCCAACCTGCAGTTCCTTTGATGCACTCAATGCTGTGACTGACCAGAGTGCAGAGCAGAGCAGCATTGCCTTCAAAACAATCTTCATTTTCTTCCTTGGGGTGTAGGTGTCGTTCCAATGACGCCGCATTTTAAAGCGTTCGCAGCCAAAGTCCTGTCACACTTGTAAGTCCCATAATATGGGAGTGATATTTATATATTGAGATTCTTCCGCTTCCAGGTTTATAGTCCCGCTCACTCACTGCCAATAACAAAACAGGTGAAGCGATGCTGGCGCAATTGATCGCGCTCGATTGGGGGACAACCTCATTACGTGCTTACAAACTCGCTGCGGATGGCCAAGTGCTCGAACAACGTTCGTTGTCGTCGGGGATCATGCAGCTGCCCAAGACACCGCGAATCATTAAAGGTCAGGCATGTACTGACGGATTTGAAATGGCGTTCGATGAGGCCTGCGGTGACTGGCTAGATGCGCAGCCGGATTTGCCGGTGATCGCCTGTGGCATGGTTGGCAGCGCCCAAGGCTGGCGTGAAGCGGCCTACCGCGACACGCCGGCGAACGTCGCCACTCTCGGAACTTCCCTACAAACAATTCGCAGTATTCGCGGTGTCGATGTGCACATCGTGCCGGGTGTGATTCAGCGTTCGCCGTTGCCTAACGTCATGCGCGGCGAAGAAACCCAGGTGCTGGGCGTTCTGCAGAATCTTCAGGGCGACACGGGCAACGATCTGCTGATCGGCTTACCCGGCAGTCATTCGAAATGGGTGGAAGTGGCCGACGGCTGCATCGTGCATTTCGATACGTTCATGACCGGCGAAATCTTCGCCGTGCTCAGTGAACACAGCATTCTGGGGCGCACCCAGCAAAAGGGCGTGGCTTTCGATGGCCAGGCCTTTGATCGAGGGGTGCAAGTGGCCTTGTCGGCGGACGGCGAGATCGGCCCGCTGTCGACGGTGTTCAGTGCCCGCAGCCTCGGGCTGACCGGTGAACTGGCCGCCCCGGCCCAGGCGGATTATTTGTCGGGGCTTTTGATCGGTCACGAGCTCTCAGCGCTGGCGACAGCCCTGCGACGTCGTCGCAATAGCGTGCATCTGCCTTCGATCATCCTCATTGGTAATGGCCAACTTTGTGCCCGCTACAGCCGGGCCCTCGACGCCTGCGGTTTTGCCCGGGTGATGCTGGCCGAACAAGCCACCGAACGCGGGTTGTGGCAGTTGGCGCTCGCCGCCGGACTGATCACAGCCAACTCATCCCGTTAAACCTGACTGGAGGTCTGACATGCTCAAACACGCCTTGGCAAAAAATGGCCTGATCGCGATCCTGCGTGGCTTGCGCCCGCAAGAAGCGGCGGCCATCGGCGAAGTCCTGTACGCCGCCGGATTCCGCGTTATCGAAGTACCGCTCAATTCCCCTGAGCCGTACGAAAGTATCCGCATCCTGCGCAGCACCTTGCCCGCCGATTGCCTGATCGGCGCCGGCACCGTGCTGACGCCAGAGCAAGTCGAGCAGGTGAAAGCCGCCGGTGGCCAAGTGATCGTCATGCCGCACAGCGATCCCAAAGTGCTGCGCGCAGCGAAAGCGGCGGAGTTGTTCCTGTCGCCGGGGGTGGCAACGCCGACAGAAGCCTTTGCGGCATTGGCCGAGGGCGCGGACGTGCTGAAGATGTTCCCTGCCGAGCAGATGGGGCCGGCCGTCGTCAAAGCCTGGCTCGCGGTATTGCCGGCCGGAACCATTCTGGCGCCGGTCGGTGGGATCACGCCAGACAACATGCAGGTGTTTATCGACGCGGGCGTCAAAGGCTTCGGCCTTGGTTCCGGGTTGTTCAAACCGGGGATGACGCCAGCGGACGTGGCCGTCAATGCCAAGGCCTACGTGGCTGCCTGGAAATCCCTTCGCTAAGACTTTTTGGCGCTGTGAGCGCTGCCTCTAATAAAAGAGACAAGAAAATGAAAATCACCAAACTGACCACCTTCATCGTTCCGCCGCGCTGGTGCTTCCTCAAGGTCGAAACCGATGAGGGCGTGACCGGTTGGGGCGAGCCCRTGGTTGAAGGTCGCGCCCACACCGTTGCGGCGGCCGTTGAAGAATTGTCCGACTATCTGATTGGCAAAGATCCACGCAACATCGAAGACATCTGGACCGTGCTCTATCGCGGCGGTTTCTACCGGGGCGGCGCGATCCACATGAGCGCACTGGCCGGTATCGATCAGGCGCTGTGGGACATCAAGGGCAAGGCGCTGGGTGTGTCAGTCAGTGATTTGCTCGGTGGTCAGGTGCGGGACAAAATTCGTGTGTATTCGTGGATCGGCGGCGACCGGCCAGCAGATACCGCTCGCGCGGCGAAAGAAGCGGTCTCCCGTGGTTTTACTGCGGTAAAAATGAACGGCACCGAAGAGCTGCAATTTCTCGACTCCTTTGAGAAAGTCGACCTGGCCCTGGCCAACGTCGCGGCCGTACGAGATGCGGTCGGGCCAAACGTCGGTATCGGCGTCGACTTCCATGGCCGGGTGCACAAGCCCATGGCCAAGGTGCTCATGAAGGAGCTTGATCCGTACAAACTGATGTTCATCGAAGAGCCGGTGCTCAGTGAAAACTACGAAGCGCTGAAGGAACTGGCGCCGCTGACCAGCACCCCGATTGCCCTCGGTGAGCGGCTGTTCTCGCGCTGGGATTTCAAGCGTGTGCTGAGCGAAGGTTACGTCGACATCATCCAGCCGGATGCGTCGCACGCCGGTGGCATCACCGAAACCCGCAAGATCGCCAACATGGCCGAAGCCTACGACGTGGCGCTGGCGCTGCATTGCCCGCTGGGGCCGATTGCCCTGGCGGCGTGCCTGCAACTGGACGCGGTTTGCTACAACGCGTTTATCCAGGAACAGAGCCTGGGTATCCATTACAACGAGAGCAACGACCTGCTCGATTACGTGAAAGATCCGCGGGTATTCGACTACGACAAAGGCTTCGTGAAGATCCCGAATGGTCCGGGCTTGGGCATCGAGATCAACGAGGAATACGTGATCGAGCGCGCCGCCGTCGGCCACCGCTGGCGCAACCCGATCTGGCGCCATGCCGATGGCAGTTTCGCGGAGTGGTAATGCAAGCACGATGATCGTTCCCACGCTCCGCGTGGTAACGCCTCACCGGACGCTCCGCGTCCGCTTTTGGGACGCGGAGCGTCCCTGGCTGCATTCCCACGCAGAGCGTGGGAACGATCACGACCTCAATAAACATAAGAAGAGGCACTCCTCATGCAACCGCAAACCCTCACCGGGCAAGCGTCGTTGGTGACGCCCAGTCGCAAGCGATTTTTCATCATGGTCCTGCTGTTCATCACCGTGGTGATCAACTACCTGGACCGCAGCAACCTGTCCATCGCGGCTCCGGCATTGACCAGCGAACTGGGCATCGATCCGATCCACGTCGGGCTGATTTTCTCCGCCTTCGGCTGGACCTACGCCGCCATGCAGATCCCCGGTGGCTGGCTGGTGGACCGAGTGCCGCCGCGCATTCTCTACAGTGTCGCCTTGCTGCTGTGGTCGATCGCCACGGTTATGCTCGGTTTCGCCGGCAGCTTCATCGCGCTATTCGTCCTGCGCATGGCGGTCGGTGCTCTGGAAGCCCCGGCCTATCCAATCAACAGCCGCGTGGTCACGACCTGGTTCCCCGAGCGCGAACGCGCCACGGCCATTGGTTTCTACACCTCCGGACAATTTGTCGGCCTCGCATTCCTGACGCCGGTATTGGCCTGGCTTCAGCACGAGTTCGGCTGGCACATGGTGTTCGTCAGCACCGGCGCGGTGGGCATACTGTGGGCGGTGATCTGGTACGCGGTGTATCGCGAGCCTCGGGATTTCAAAGGTGCCAACGACGCTGAAATCGACCTGATCCGTGAGGGTGGCGGGCTGGTGGATATCCAGGCCGAGCAAGCCAAAGTCAAAGCGAAATTCAGCTGGACCGACCTCGGCATTGTCCTGACCAAACGCAAGCTGTGGGGCATCTACCTCGGCCAGTTCTGCCTCAACTCGACGTTGTGGTTTTTTCTGACGTGGTTCCCGACCTACTTGGTGAAATATCGCGGCATGGACTTCATCAAGTCCGGCCTGCTGGCGTCGTTGCCATTTCTCGCGGCCTTCATCGGTGTGTTGTGTTCCGGGTTCTTCTCCGACTTCCTGATCCGTCGCGGATACACGGTTGGTTTCGCCCGTAAGTTGCCGATCATTGGTGGCCTGCTGATTTCCACCTCAATCATCGGCGCTAACTTCGTCGAATCGACACCGCTGGTGATTGCCTTCCTGGCGCTGGCGTTCTTCGGCAACGGGCTGGCATCGATCACCTGGTCGCTGGTTTCAACCCTGGCACCGGCACGTTTGTTGGGGCTGACCGGCGGGGTGTTCAACTTCATCGGCAACCTGTCGGCGATCACCACGCCGATTGTCATCGGTTTCCTGGCGACCGGTGATTCGTTTGCCCCGGCGATTACCTACATCTCGGTTCTGGCATTGATTGGCGCGCTTTCCTACATCTTGCTGGTGGGCAAAGTCGAGCGTATCAAGTTGTAGTCACGGGCATCGGGCGACCATAATGCCGCCCGTTCACTCGCTCAACGGTAAAGGCTGGATATGCAGGAAGACGCCCCAAAAATCGCCAAGGACGCCGCGCCGACCGGCACCCAGACACTGCTTCGTGGTCTGTGTGTAGTTCAGGCCGTGGCCAGCGGCGCCCGCGATCTCAAGGAGATCGCCCGGTTGATCGGCACGACGCGCAGCACCACCCATCGACTCGCCAGTTGCCTGGTGGACGAACGATACCTGCGTGTGGTGCCGCAAATCGGTTATCTGTTGGGGCCAAAGCTGATCGAACTGGGTTTCCAGGCGCGCGAAGAGTTGCCGCTGGTGACCTTGGCCGGGCCGTATCTGGATGAGCTGTCGGCGTTGACCGGCGACACCATTCACTTGGCGATTCGTGAAGGCGACGAGGTGCTGTACCTGCACAAAAATCCGGGGCGCAATGGCCCGGAAATGCGTTCGCGGGTCGGCCATCGCATGCCATTGGCGCGCACCGGGATCGGCAAGGCGCTAATGCTGGATGACACACAGGAAGAATGGCAACGGCTGTACGAAATCAGCTTGCCGGCGGGCGGGAAAAATCTGTTTTGGCCGCAGCACCCGGAGCAATCCTGGGAGCAGTTTCAGCAGCGCATGGTCGAGTATGTGGCGGGCGGTTACGCCTTCGACCTGGAAGACAACGAACCCTCGAYCCGTTGTGTCGCGGCGCCGATCMGTGACGCCGGCAAGCGCATTGTTGCCGGCATCAGCATCGCCAGCACCGTGCCGTACATKCCGCTGGAAAAAATGGCCGAGCTGATTCCCCTGATCAAAGGGGTCACAGCCCGGCTTTCGGCAGAACTCGGCGCGAAGGTTTAGACCTTCAGCGTTGCCATGTCGATGACGAAGCGGTACTTCACGTCACCGGCGATCATGCGGGCGTAAGCCTCGTTGATCTGGCGGATGTCGAGCATTTCGATGTCGCAGGTGATGTTGTGCTCGGCACAGAAATCCAGAACTTCCTGGGTTTCGGCAATGCCGCCGATCAGCGAACCGGCCAGCACGCGGCGTCCCAACACCAATTTGGCAGCGTGGACCGGTGGGTCGATCGGCTCGATCAAGCCCACCAGAATATGCACGCCATCGAAGCGCAGGGTGTCGAGGTAGGGGTTTAGGTCGTGCTGCACAGGAATGGTGTCGAGCAGGAAGTCGAAATGGCCAGCAGCAGCCTTCATCTGTTCGGCATCGGTGGACACGATTACGTGGTCCGCGCCTTGGCGACGACCTTCTTCGGCCTTGCTTGCCGAGCGGGTGAAGAGCGTTACTTCGGCGCCCATAGCCTTGGCAAACTTGATGCCCATGTGGCCGAGGCCGCCCATGCCGAGGATCCCGACCTTGTCGCCGGCCTTGACGCCGTAATGCTTGAGTGGCGAGTAGGTGGTGATGCCGGCGCACAGGATCGGCGCGGCGCTGGCCAAGTCGAGTTTTTCCGGGATGCGTACCACAAAGTGCTCGCTGACTACGATGCTGTCGGAGTAGCCGCCCATGGTGTTGCTACCATCGACGCGGTCCGGGGTGGCGTAAGTCATGGTCGGACCTTCGAGGCAGTATTGCTCAAGGTTCGACTGGCAGGCTTCGCAGCTTCGGCAGGAATCGACCATGCAGCCGACGCCCACCAGATCGCCGATGCTATGTTTGGTCACGTTCGTACCAATGGCGGTAACTTTGCCTACGATCTCGTGGCCGGGCATTAGCGGGTAAACGGCAATGCCCCATTCGTTACGAGCCTGGTGGATGTCGGAATGGCAGACACCGCAGTAGAGAATCTCGATCGCCACATCGTCGGCCCGAGGGCTGCGACGTTCGAATTTCACGGGGGCGAGGGGAGTGGTGGCCGACTGGGCGGCGTATCCGATGGCGGTGTACATGAGGAACCTCGCAATAGCAGTGACAGGTGAGGCGGTGCATTCTGTGCGCCGCACCTTGCACCGGCCATGGCGATTCCTCCGGCTTTCATGCCTATTCCTCCGGCATCCACCTTCGATTGATCAAATGGACGATCAGACCTGCGATGATGCTTTCATCCCTTTTTTCGCGACTTTTTTGTAAAGAGCTCCCATGTTGTTGACCCGTCATCTCGATGCCAATGCCACGCTGGTTTCGTTGATCCAGCCACTGACCACTCGCGACGGCTTCGCGCCCACCGCGTTGCCAGGTGTGCAGGTGTTGCGTGCCAGTTGCGATGTGGCCCGTGGCCCGCAGATCTACGAGCCGAGTCTGGTCATCATCGTCCAAGGCAGCAAATTGGCGTATCTGGGCCCGCGAACGCTGGAGTACGGCGCCGGGCATTATCTGATTCAGGCATTGCCGGTGCCGTTCGAGTGCGAAACATTTGCCGCGCCGGAAGGACCGATGCTGGGGGTTTCCATCGCGATCGACCGGACCTTGCTCGGCGAATTGGTGTTGGCCATGGGGCTGGTGGCGGGGCGCAGTATTGCTGCGCAGACGCTGGAGTCCATGACCTCGACAGTACTCGATGACGCGATGCGTGGATGCGTGGAACGGTTGCTGCGTTGCCTGCACGATCCGCTGGAATGTCAGGTGATGGGGCAGGCGCGGTTGCGTGAGTTGTTGTTCGTCGCTTTGCGCGGGCCGCAAGCCGATGTGCTGCGCGCGCTGGTGGAGCAGCAGGGGCAATTCGCCCGTGTCGCGGCATCGCTCAGTCATCTGCATGCGCATTACACCGAGCCGCTGAATGTCGAGTCCCTCGCCAGTTGCGCGAACATGAGTGCGTCGACGTTTCATGAACATTTCAAGCGCAGCACTTTGTTGTCGCCGGTGCAGTATTTGAAGCGATTGCGCTTGCTCAAGGCGCAGCAGTTGTTGCTGTCCGAAGGCTTGGGCGTGGCGCAAGTGGCGCATCGGGTGGGGTATCAGAGTACGTCGCAGTTCAGTCGAGAGTACAAGCGCTACTTCGAGCGTAATCCGGGCGACGAACGCGCTGCCTGACCCACCGAGAATCCCTTGTAGGAGCGGGCTTGCTCGCGAAAGCGGTTGATCATTCAACATTGATGTCGATAGACATATCGGGCCCCCGATCGGGAGCCTTGATGTTCAGCCATTCGACTTACATGTTCGGGTAAGTCGGGCCGCCAGCACCTTCCGGTGTTACCCAGGTAATGTTCTGTGCAGGGTCCTTGATGTCGCAGGTCTTGCAGTGAACGCAGTTCTGGGCGTTGATCTGGAAGCGCTTCTCGCCGTCTTCCTTGGTGATCACTTCGTACACGCCGGCCGGGCAGTAACGCTGGGCCGGCTCATCGTACAGCGGCAGGTTTTTGCTGATCGGGATGCTTGGGTCGGCCAGTTTCAAGTGGCATGGTTGTTCTTCTTCGTGGTTGGTACCCGAGATGAACACCGAGCTGAGCTTGTCGAAGCTGATTTTGCCGTCCGGTTTCGGGTAGTCGATCTTCTTGCAGTCGGCGGCGAGCTTGAGGCAGGCGTAATCCGGCTTGGTGTCGTGCAAGGTGAACGGCAGTTTGCCGCCGAAGATGTTCTGGTCCAGCCAGTTGAAACCACCGCCAACGATCGCGCCGAACTTGTGGATCGCCGGGCCGAAGTTACGGCTGGCGAACAGTTCGTCGTAGAGCCAGCTCTTCTTGAACGCGTCGACGTAAGTGGTCAGTTCTTCAGTGCCGTCTTTCTCGGCGAACAGGGCCTCAGCCACGGATTCAGCGGCGAGCATGCCGGACTTCATCGCGGTGTGGCTGCCTTTGATCTTGGCGAAGTTCAGGGTGCCGAGGTCGCAACCGATCAGCGCGCCGCCCTTGAAGACCATTTTCGGCAGCGAGTTCAGGCCGCCTTTGCAGATGGCACGCGCGCCGTAGCTGATGCGCTTGCCGCCTTCCAGGTACTGTTTGAGCACCGGGTGGTGCTTGAGGCGCTGGAACTCATCGAACGGCGACAGGTAAGTGTTGCTGTAGGATAGATCGACGATCAGGCCGACCACCACCTGGTTGTTTTCCAGGTGATAGAGGAAGGAGCCGCCGGTGTTCTCGGTGCCCATGATGTCCAGCGGCCAACCGGCGGTGTGAACCACCAGGCCTGGTTGGTGCTTGGCCGGGTCGATTTCCCAGATTTCTTTCAGGCCGATGCCGTAGTGCTGGGCGTCGGCTTCGCTGTCGAGGTTGAAACGCTTGATCAGCTGCTTGCCGATGTGGCCACGGCAGCCTTCGGCGAACAGCGTGTACTTGCCACGCAGTTCCATGCCCGGGGTGTACAGGCCTTCTTTCGGATTGCCTTCGCGATCCACACCCAGGTCGCCGGTGATGATCCCGCGAACTACACCGTTCTCGTCGATCAGCGCTTCCTGAGCGGCGAAGCCCGGGTAGATTTCTACGCCCAGGTTCTCGGCCTGCTGAGCGAGCCAGCGGCACAGGTTGCCCAGGGAGATGATGTAGTTGCCTTCGTTGTGCATGGTCTTGGGCACAAAGAGGTCAGGAACTTTTTGCGCGCTGTCTGCGTTTTTGAGGACGAAAATGTCATCGCGGGTGACCGGCGTGTTCAGCGGGGCGCCAAGTTCTTTCCAGTCCGGGAACAATTCGTTCAGGGCGCGTGGTTCGAACACGGCACCAGACAGGATGTGAGCACCGACTTCGGAGCCTTTTTCGACCACGCAGACGCTGATTTCCTTACCGGCTTCAGCAGCCTTCTGCTTCAAGCGGCAGGCAGCGGAAAGACCAGCGGGGCCGGCACCGACGATGACGACGTCGAATTCCATGTATTCGCGTTCCACAGGTTATCTCCTACTCAAGGCTCAACAGTTTTTTTTCTAATTTTGGAGGTTTGGTGTCGCATCCATGAATCCCTGCGCGAGCGCGGAACAGGACAATCGATAGTCCACCTTTCTCTCTGGGTGGCGCATTATATCTACACCACTGCTACCGTCCAATACAAACGTTTGTTTGAAATGGCTCAAAGCCAGAGAAATCAAAGTCACGCGGCTTACGAACGGCCATTTTAGCGTATTGACCGGAATAGGCGTTCCGGTCAAGATACGGGCGGTTTTGCGCTCGCCGTAGGCACACTGTTGGTTTCAAGAGCACMTCTAAAGACAGGGCGATGGCAGTACAAGGTGAGGCGCAGCGCACGTATGGCGCGCAGTTTACACGCCACGATAATGAATGACTCGTCGGTCACCCCTGACAAACGGTCATCATCATTGTGAGCGATGCTCACTTGACACTTTAGCCAGCGTTTTTAGAGG
>NZ_JBFULH010000155.1:0-8681 GCF_056400445.1 Pseudomonas sp. P5_B2
CCTCGAACGCAGCCTCGCAGGCTCGGCAGCTGCTACAGAGACCGAGTTATTTCATCCCCAACCGCTTGGCCATTCGCCCCAGATTCGCCCTGTCCAAACCCAGCTCACGCGCCGCGCTCGCCCAGTTGTTGTGGTGCCGCTCAAGGCAAGCACTGATCAATTGCCGTTGATAGTTTTCGGTGGCTTCACGCAAATCACCCGATACCAGCACTACCGGGTTGGCCACTGACTGCTCGGTAACGGCTTCGACGCGGCCTGTGGGCAAATCGAGGTCCGCCGCGCTCAAGCTGAGAATCTTCGGTCGGTCCTTGCTGTTGCCCAGCGCTTTGAGCGCACTTCGGCCAATCAAATGCTCCAGCTCCCGCACGTTTCCCGGCCAGTTGTAGGCCATCAATGCGGCCTGGGCATCGCTGTTCAAACGCAGGCTGTTAAGGCCCATGCGCGAGCGGTTTTGCTCCAGGAAAAAGCCGCTGAGCAACAGCACATCGCGACCACGATCGCGCAGTGCCGGTACCAGCAAGGGATAAACGCTCAAACGGTGGTAGAAGTCGGCACGGTAGCGCCCGTTGCGCACTTCCTCGGCCAGGTCGCGGTTAGTTGCCGCGATCAGACGTACGTCCACCTGGTGTTCCTTGTCCGACCCCAAGCGCTGTAATTGTCCGCTTTGCAGGACGCGCAGCAGTTTGGCTTGCACCGTTAGTGACAGTTCACCGACTTCATCGAGAAACAGCGTGCCGCCATTGGCCAGTTCGAACTTGCCGCGACGATCATTCGTCGCCCCAGTGAACGCGCCACGCACATGGCCGAACAACTCGCTCTCTACCAAGGTGTCCGGCAAGGCTGCGCAGTTCAGGCTGATGATCGGTTTGTCGGCCCGTGCAGAAGCGGCATGAATCGCCTGCGCCACCAGTTCCTTGCCGACCCCGGTTTCCCCGGTGATCAGTACAGTAAGGTCGCTGCCACCCACTAGGCTAATCTCTTCCTCCAGACGTTTGTGCGCCTTGCTCTGGCCGATCATTTCTCGGTCCTGCTGCCCGCTGGCCTGACGGTAAACCTCGGCACGCTGGTGTTCGTCTTCGGCGCGATTGGCCAGGCGCTCGATGCGCTCGGCGGCGTTGACCGTGGCTGCCGCGAGGCTGGCAAAGGCTTGCAGAGCATCCAGTTCGATGGGTTCGAATTGTTCCGGGTCGAGGGCGTCGAGGGTCAGCAAACCCCATGGACGCTCGTCGATAAACAGCGGGCAACCCATGCAGTCGTGGACTTCCAGATGATCGTCGAGGCCATCGACCAGTCCGTCGTAAGGGTCAGGCAGGTCGCTGTCGGCGGCGAAACGGGTTGGGCCGTGGCTGCTGAGCAAGGCCTCGAAGCGCGGGTGTTCGCTGACTTTGAAGCGCCGGCCCAGGGTGTCAGTGCTCAACCCGTCGACTGCCAGGGGCACCAGCCATTCGCCATCAAGTCGCAGCAGGGCAGCGGCATCGCAGGGAAGCAGGGCGCGCATGGCTTCGAGCAGGCGTCGATAGCGCTCGCCTTCGGGCAGTTCGCGGGACAGGTCGGCGACAAGCGGCAGCAGGGCAGTGAGCAACGATTTTGCAGTCATAGTGACTCCATGTAGTCGCCAAGACTATAAAACAGCTCGAGTCGATATGACTACGATGTTTTTAACTTATTGATTTATAAGGATTATAGTTTTGGCATGGAAACTGATATGTCTATGGAAATACACATAAAGCTCCGGAGTCGTCCTTATGCTTAGCGTTCAAGACCGTGCCATCGTCAAATCCACCGTGCCACTGCTGGAAAGCGGCGGTGAAGCGCTGATCACGCACTTCTACCGCATGATGCTCTCTGAGTACCCCGAAGTCCGCCCGCTGTTCAACCAGGCTCACCAGGCCAGCGGTGATCAGCCACGCGCTTTGGCCAACGGTGTCTTGATGTACGCACGGCACATCGACCAGCTCGACCAATTGGGCGACCTGGTGGCCAAAATCATCAACAAACACGTGGCCCTGCAAATTCTGCCGGAACACTACCCGATTGTCGGCAGCTGCCTGTTGCGCGCCATCGCCGAAGTGCTGGGCGAAGAAATCGCTACCCCTGAAGTCATTGCGGCCTGGGGGGCTGCGTATGGTCAACTCGCCGAGATATTGATCGGTGCTGAAGGCAGCATCTACGACCAGAAAGAACAAGCGCCCGGTGGCTGGCGCGGGGCGCGGGAATTCATCGTCGCGGCCAAGGTCGGGGAAAGCGCGGAAATCACTTCGTTCTACTTCGAGCCAGCCGACAAAGGTCCGATCCTTGCGGCGGAGCCTGGCCAGTACATCGGCATGAAACTGATTCTTGAGGGCGAAGAGATTCGTCGCAACTACTCGCTGTCGGAGCTGGCGAACAAGGGCCACTACCGCATCAGCGTCAAACGTGAAACCGGTGGGCGTGCGTCTAACCACTTGCACGATCATCTGCAGGTCGGTTCGAGCATTGAGCTGTTCCCGCCATCGGGCGACTTCACCCTGACAGCCAGCGACAAACCACTGGTGTTGATCAGCGGTGGCGTCGGCATCACTCCGACGCTGGCGATGCTCGAAGCTGCGTTGGCCACCGAGCGTCCGGTGCATTTCATCCACTGCGCGCGCAACGGCAGCGTGCACGCCTTCCGCGACTGGATTGATGGGTTGGCCGAGCGTCATCCGCAACTCAAGCGTTTCTATTGCTACGACGAAGATGACGGTGTCAGCGCAGCGGCACACAAGGTCGGTTTGTTGAGCCAGGAACAATTGGGCGAGTGGTTGCCCGAGCAGCGTGACCTGGATGCGTACTTCCTGGGGCCAAAAGGGTTCATGGCTGCGGTCAAGCGTCACCTCAAGGCTTTGGGGGTTCCAGAGAAGCAAAGCCGTTATGAGTTCTTTGGGCCGGCTGCGGCGCTGGAGTAACTGTGCGCGGCGACTCGGGAGACCGAGTCGCTTTCATMGCGAGCAGGCTCACTCCTACAGGGTTTTGGGTGTACACAAAAGTATGTTCACCCCAATCCCCTGTAGGAGTGAGCCTGCTCGCGATGGCCGCACCACGGTCTCAATTCTTGATTACAGTTCGAAAAGTTAATCCCTTCTTAACCGGTTTATCGTTTATTCCCCCAAACCCGACAGCACGCGCCAGGCTCTCAAACGTCGGAGCCTGCGTGTAGACTTGCGGCAATTGATACTTAAAAGGGATAGGCGATGAACGAGGAAACAATGCGGTTGGGGCGCGAACGGCGCTATCTGGTGTTACTGGGCATCATCTGCCTGGCACTGATTGGCGGTGCGTTGTACCTGCAAGTGTTCAAGGGCGAGGCTCCGTGCCCGCTGTGCATCCTCCAGCGCTACGCACTGTTGCTGATCGCGGTGTTTGCCTTCATCGGCGCAGCAACGAGCACCCGTCGCAGCATTACCGTGTTCGAGACGCTAGTGGTCATCTGTGCCATTGCAGGCACAGCGGTCGCCGGGCATCACGTCTATACCCAGTTCTATCCAGCGGTCAGCTGTGGCATCGACGTGTTGCAACCGATTGTGGATAGTTTGCCGCTGGCGAAGATCTTCCCGCTGGGCTTCCAGGTGGATGGCTTCTGCTCTACGCCGTACCCGCCGATCCTTGGTCTGTCGCTGCCGCAATGGGCGCTGGTGTCGTTCGTGCTGATCGTGATTCTGGTGCCGTTGTTGACTTCGCGTAACCGTAAAACGCTGCGCTGAGGCGGTTCGCCTCACCGCCGCGTCATCCATAAAAACGCCCCGGCCTCGTAGAGAGGGCCGGGGCGTTTTGCATTTCAGAGGTCGGGTAAAAAGACCGTGATGCGCGACAACCAGGGGTGCGACACGTGTGCGACACGTTGTCACAGCGTGGCAGTCGCAAGGCGTTTCAAGCGGATTAATTGACGCAGGACAAGGCAACAAAATCGGACGGGTCCTGCGGTTCATCACATCACTTTGGAAATGATCAAGCAGGCAGTTTTAACAGGGGCTGGCGAATCGCCAGAGCCCTTGTCTCACAGGGGGTTGGGCAATGACGGCGCCAAGAGTGGGGGCTTCGAAGCTGTCTGAACTGCGCAGGGTAGACCTACTAATTTTGGTGTTTTTGTTGAGAATGAATTTCGATAACATGCCGCGTTTTTGCGGAGATGGCTAAAGATTGTTGCTGGAATGGATAGAAATTATTTCGGGATGAGACATGGTTTATGAGTCGTTACATATCTACAATCGCCCGCACTGAAATCCCGGCACTGCTCACCGTTACTCAGGTGCATGAGCAGAAAGCAGGGCGTCGAGGGGCTTGAACGCTTCATGCGACTCCCGGGTGTCGAGTCTTTCCAACTATCCGCACCAAATGGAATTGGTCTGTAACAAGGCCTTTGACCACGAATTCGAATAAGAACTTACCGCTGGCCCAGGATTTGTCGAGCAGCGTCTGACGCGCGACGGGCAGCCCCTTATTCAATCCAAGAAAAATGCCAACCCTTGGCAGGGTGAAGTGTTGGCGATCAAAACCCAACTGCATTGCGCAAGCTGCTTTAGAGGTCGTGAGATGAGTAAAAACAGGTACCCCAGATTACTAGGCCTAGTGCCGCTGCTCGGCACGTTGTTGCTGGGAGGCTGCAACATGACCTTGCTCAATCCAACGGGCCAGGTCGGCCTGGAACAGCGAAACCTGATCATCACCGCCACGCTGCTGATGCTGTTGGTCGTTGTGCCGGTTATCGTCATGACGTTCCTGTTTGCCTGGAAATACCGCGCTTCCAACCAGAACGCCATTTACACCCCGAAATGGTCTCACTCGACCAAAATCGAAGTGGCAATCTGGACCATCCCGGTCCTGATCATCATTGCCCTGGGTTACATCACCTACGTTTCGACCCACGAATTGGACCCTTACCGTCCGATTGAATCCGACGTCAAGCCTGTGACCATCGAAGTGGTCGCGCTGGACTGGAAGTGGCTGTTCATCTACCCGGAACAAGGCATTGCCACGGTCAACAAGATCGTGTTCCCGGCGCACACGCCAATCAACTTCAAGATCACCTCCGACGCCGTGATGAACTCGTTCTTCATCCCGGGCCTGGGCGGCCAGATCTACGCGATGGCGGGCATGCAGACCAAGCTGCACCTGATCGCCGACCGTAACGCTGAAATGGACGGTATCTCCGCCAACTACAGCGGCGCAGGTTTCACCGGCATGAAATTCAAAGCGATCGCAACTTCCCAGGAAGATTTCGACGCCTGGGTAAGTGAAGTCAAAAAGGCACCTAAGCAGCTTGAACAAGCTGAGTACGCAGCCCTTGCCAAGCAGAGCCAAAACAACCCAGTCGAGCTCTACTCCTCGGTGACGCCGAACCTGTTCCAGACCATCGTCGACAAGTACGAAGGTATGAAACCGGGTCCTAAGTTGAAGCACGAGAAGAAAGAGAAAGAAGTGGCCGCTACGCAAGGAATGGACATGAACTCGCATTCAGCTGCCGGGGCAGAGGAGTAAACGATGTTTGGTAAATTAAGTTGGGAAGCGGTCCCGTTCCACGAACCGATCGTGATGATAACCATCGCCATGATCGCGCTCGGTGGTCTGTCGCTGTTTGCTGCAATCACCTACTTCAAGAAGTGGACCTACCTGTGGACCGAGTGGCTGACGTCGGTCGACCACAAGAAAATCGGCGTGATGTACATCATCGTCGCCATGGTCATGCTGCTGCGCGGTTTTGCCGACGCCATCATGATGCGTACCCAGTTGGCCATGGCCACCGAGGGTTCGCCTGGCTACCTGCCGCCTGAACACTATGACCAGATCTTCACCGCTCACGGTGTGATCATGATCATCTTCATGGCGATGCCATTCTTCACCGGCCTGATGAACCTTGCAGTGCCGCTGCAGATCGGCGCGCGTGACGTTGCCTTCCCGTTCCTGAACTCCCTGAGCTTCTGGCTGCTGGTTTCCGGCGTGGTGCTGATCAACCTGTCGCTGGGCGTCGGCGAATTCGCCAAGACCGGTTGGGTTGCCTATCCGCCGCTGTCGGGCTTGCAATACAGTCCGGGCGTGGGGATGGATTACTACATCTGGGCGCTACAGCTATCCGGGCTGGGTACGACGCTAACGGGGGTCAACTTCCTGGCCACCGTGCTGAAAATGCGTACCCCGGGCATGAAACTGATGGACATGCCGATCTTCACCTGGACCTGCACCTGGGCCAACGTCTTGATCGTCGCTTCCTTCCCGATCCTGACCGCTACCCTGGCACTGCTGACGCTTGACCGTTACATGGATTTCCACATTTTCACCAATGAACTTGGTGGCAATCCAATGATGTACGTCAACCTGTTCTGGGCCTGGGGTCACCCCGAGGTTTACATCCTGATTCTGCCGGCGTTCGGCATTTTCTCGGAAGTCATCTCAGCCTTCACCGGCAAGAAACTGTTTGGCCACCACTCGATGATCTACGCTTCCGGCGCGATCTCGGTACTGGGCTTCATGGTTTGGCTGCACCACTTCTTCACCATGGGGTCGGGTGCCAGCGTCAACGCCTTCTTCGGTCTGGCGACGATGCTGATCTCCATCCCGACAGGTGTGAAGCTATTTAACTGGCTGTTCACCATCTACCASGGCCGTCTGCGTTTCACCAGCCAGGTTCTGTGGACCCTGGGCTTCATGGTGACCTTCGCCATCGGCGGCATGACCGGCGTACTGCTGGCCATCCCGGGTGCTGACTTCGTTCTGCACAACAGCCTGTTCGTGATCGCTCACTTCCATAACGTGATCATCGGCGGCGCGGTATTCGGCTACATCGCAGGTTTCGCCTTCTACTTCCCGAAAGCGTTCGGCTTCAAGCTGCACGAAGGTTGGGGCAAGGCAGCGTTCTGGTTCTGGATCACCGGCTTCTTCGTCGCGTTCATGCCGCTCTATGTCCTGGGTTTCATGGGCATGACCCGTCGTCTGAATGCCACCACCAACCCTGAGTGGGTGCCGTACCTGTACGTCGCCATGTTCGGTGCGGTGATGATCGCTGTGGGCATCGCCTGCCAACTGATCCAGCTGTACGTCAGTGTGCGTGACCGCAACAAACCAGAGAACATCTGCGATCACGGCGACCCGTGGAATGCCCACACTCTGGAATGGTCGACCTCGTCGCCACCACCGTTCTACAACTTCGCCGTACTGCCGAAAGCCGACTGCATCGACCCGTTCACCGAAGCCAAGGAAAACGGCACTGCGTACAAGGCTCCGGCCAAGTACGAACCGATCCACATGCCGAACAACACCGCCACAGGCGTGGTGATGGGCGCGCTGTTGACCGTGTTCGGTTTCGCGATGATCTGGCACATCTGGTGGCTGGCAATCGCTAGCCTGGCCGGCACTGTCATCTACTTCGTGATCCACGCTGCACGTGACGATCAAGGCTACATGGTGCCGGTCGATGTGATCGAACGCATCGAAGCCGAGCAGCACAAGCGTCTGGTCGCGGCAGGGAAAATCCCGGCCACCGCCACCCGTGTTGAAACCTCGTTGGAACAGGCTTAAACCATGTCGAACTTAGTGACCAATGCTGGACACACCCATGTCGATGGACATGGGCACGATGACCATCACCACGACTCGGGCGAGATGACCGTATACGGTTTCTGGCTCTACCTGATGACCGACTGCATTTTGTTTGCGTCGATCTTCGCGGTGTACGCGGTACTGGTTAACAACGTAGCGGGTGGCCCGTCGGGCCACGACATCTTCGAGCTGCCATACGTGCTGGGCGAAACCGCTCTGCTGTTGTTCAGTTCGATCACCTACGGCTTCGCCATGCTGGCGTTCTACCGGGGTAACAAGAAGCAGGTCCTGGGCTGGTTGGCCATGACCTTCCTGTTCGGTGCCGGCTTCATCGGCATGGAAATCAACGAGTTCCACATGTTGATCTCCGAAGGCTACGGCCCTAGCCGCAGCGGCTTCCTGTCCGGGTTCTTCACCTTGGTCGGTACCCACGGTTTGCACGTGACCAGCGGTCTGATCTGGATGGCGATCATGATGTATCAGGTCAACAAGCATGGCCTGACGTCGACCAACAAGACCCGCCTGAGCTGCCTGAGCCTGTTCTGGCACTTCCTCGATGTCGTGTGGATCTGCGTATTCACCGTTGTTTACCTGATGGGGACTATGTAAATGGCTAACACACACGCCCACGACAGCCACGATGCCGGCCACGGCAGCGTCAAGTCCTACGCGATCGGCTTCATCCTGTCGGTAATTCTGACCGTCATCCCGTTTGGTCTGGTGATGTACCCGTCGCTGCCGAAGTCGATCACCCTGATGATCGTCCTGGCATTCGCCGTGATCCAGGTGCTGGTGCACCTGGTGTACTTCCTGCACCTGGACCGTTCTGCCGCGCAGCGTAACAACGTGATTGCGTTTGTTTTCGCCGCGATCGTGATTGTCCTGCTGGTGGGCCTGTCGCTGTGGATCATGTTCAGCATCCACACGTTCATGATGGCGAAGTGAGGTAAGTCCGGATGTCCTTTAAGCACTTTATCCAAATCACCAAACCGGGGATCATTTTCGGTAACGTGCTTTCTGTGGCAGGCGGATTTTTCCTGGCCTCGAAAGGGCATGTCGATCTGGCCATTTTCCTGGCCGCCATGATCGGCACGTCCCTGGTGGTAGCTTCCGGTTGCGTGTTCAACAAC
>NZ_JBFULH010000156.1:0-8634 GCF_056400445.1 Pseudomonas sp. P5_B2
GCTGTACTCCGAGGAAAGACCGGAATACACCGCCGTGTCGAAGTTGTCAGTGCCGTTCAGAATCTCCCTCACGATGACCAGTTGGCCCGGATTGTAAGTACCGTTCAGCATCAGCGGCACCATCGGCTCCATGCTGTCGAACGTGGCGATTTCCGGACCTGTGCCATCAATATTCGCCCGTACGCTGATGCGTACGTTCAGCCACTTGTCACCATCGAGGATGTCGTCACCACCACGACCTTCGATCAGGTCGCTGCCGCTACCACCGAGGATGATATTGCCGCCGTCGTAGAACGTCGCTCCGGCTGGCAGCAGACCCGCCAGGCCATTGATCAGGCCGATGTTGGTCAGCACACTGCCGGTTGCACCCGCAGTGGGCAGCGAAGTGGAATCTTCGTTATCGCCGCGCAGGAAGTCACCGTGAGCCGAACCCGACAAACCTTCCACGATGTCAAATCGCACCAGCGCTGAGGCACCTGAACCCGGCACMGGTGGCACATCGAAAAAGCGGTCGCTGTAATCGATGGTCACGCCTTGGGCCAGTCCCTTGAAGGTCGCCCAGTCGTAGCCGGAGCCGCCGATATAGCGGTCACCGAAGCCGAGACTGCCGACCATGATGTCGTCGCCGCCTTCGGCGTTGAACTTATCGTTCTCGTTACCGCCGATGAACACATCGTTACCGATCACCGGATCGTTGCCGAGCGGGTCGAAGTTGTCGCCAGGTGCGCCGTCCGACGTGCCCTTCTCGATCCAGTCGTCACCTTCGTTACCCATGTCCTGCTCGTTGGCTTTGCTGCCCAGGATGAAGTCGTTGCCCTGGCCACCAATAGCCTCGGAAGCGTCCTCACCGGTGACGATGAAGTCGTTGCCGAACCCGCCAATGATCAGGTTGATGCCATTGCCTCCGTGCAACACGTCGTTGCCGTCACCACCCTGGATGTTATCGTCACCGCCGACGTCAGTAATAATGTCGTCGCCGACGCCACCGCGCAGCTGGTCGTTGCCGTAACCGCCATCGATGCGATCATTGCCAGCATCACCCCAGACCGTATCATCGCCTTCACTGGAGATGAGGATGTCTGCGCCGTTGGTACCGCCCAGCACGATGTGCTCTGCACCGGTGTACTTGATGTAGTTGGTGTCCGGCCCAGCGGTCAGCGGATTGTCGCGGAACACCACCTGCGCTCCGCCCTCAAGCGGATCGACATTGCCCAGGCCTTCGTTGAACTGCTTGCTCCGGTCCACTTCCAGATAGAACCCAGGGTCCGAGAACACCAGGCCCGGCAAGTGGGTGGCCGAGCTGTTGGCCATGATCAGCTTGGCGAACGAGTTGCTTTCCAGTTCGGCATTCATCGACAGGCCAGAGGTACGCTCCAGGTAATAAAAGCGATCACCGTCCTGCAGTTTTTCCATCTGGTTCTCGAACACGAAGTTGAAGGTCGAGCCGAGCATGCCGCCGAACGGGGTTTTCTCTTCGGCCAGGCCGCCAATCCAGAGGTCGATGGCATCGACCCCCGTGATAGTCACACCCTTCAGATCGTCGGCAGTCCCCAGCACCGTATCCTTGCCGGCCAGCGTTACGTTGGCCCAGTCACCGCTGCCGTTGAGGAAGTCCAGGCGGTCAACCGGCTCACCCGCACCACCGAATACCAGCAACATGGCTGCAGCGCGTTTGCCTTCCAGCGTAGTCGCCGCCGTGATCGTGTCATGCGTGCCATAGGCCGCGATGAAGTTGATCAACGACTCCGGATGTTTGAGGTGCTGAACCAGGTCTACCCAGCTGCTGTACGGTTTGAGTTGGGTATCACCGGTTTGGCTATAGATGTCACGGCGGATCGCGTTGAGCGAAGGAATCCCGACGTCGCGGCCACGTGCGATGTTGATCGCCGGCAGGTCGAGCGGCAGGCCGAGCAGGTTATTACGCAGCGCCTCGGTCACGAACTCGTCGATTTCGTTACCGGCCTGGCGAGTCGCCCCTCGGATGATCGCACTGGTCGCATCCTCTGGCGTCAGCCCACTGGCGGCGTACGACAGCGGATTGAGGAACGCCGCGATCAAGCCGAGCTGCTGATTGGGATCAGTACTGTTAGGATCGCCAACCACGTCGAAGTTCACGTCATAGCGATCGACGGTCTCGGTCAGCATCGAGTGACCAAACCGGTACACGGTGTGGGCAAACTCGGCGACGATCGAGGCATCGAGGTCGACGTCATAGACCTGGGTCGGTGCGAAGAACAGATCGACCCTTGGCTGGATGGTCCGCGCAAATTCCTCGAACACCAAATGTTGATACTGCATCTCGGTGCCGAACTTGGCAGCCTGGAACAAGCGCTCGCCATTCCACACCAACGCATCGATCTCGGCTTGGTTGGCGGGCAACGCAGTCACCGGAGTGAGCAGCCACTCGTTGAGGAAAGCCACGTCACCCGAATCGAGCACCGTGTCCATGGTCTGCGCGACCAGCCGGTTGTGCTCGGAGTGGAAGATCGCATGCACCGCGGTCAGGCCAATGTTCTCGTTGACCCGGCCGTCGCCTGCGACGTAGTGAGCGTCGAGCAGTTCGTTGTCATAGGTCAGGTTGTTGCCCTGCGCGCCAACTGGCTGCACATTGCCGACATCGGCGTCAGCATCCGCCTGCAAAACACCGCCGACGATTACCGGCACGGCGTTGTGCGCGATGTCGTTGAGGAAGGCATGGCTGGTGCGTACCGCGTTCACGAGGCTAACCGGACTGGCCGGATTGCCTTCGACTAGCGTGGTGACGTCGTCGGCGGTACCGGCAATGTTGTCTGCCCCGTTGTTAACCCGAATAACAACTTGCGGGAAGCCGTTCGGCCCCTTGATAAAGTTGCCAAAGGGGTCAGTAGCCAGCAGCGGACCGCTGTCGATATCGGCGTCGGTCAGGTTGATGCCAAGAACGTCGCGCGCCTGCGCCTTGACCACTTTCCAAGTCGCCATACCACCGATTTCGGTGTCGTCTGCGGTGCCATACTTGCCATCCAGCCCAAGGTCAACGTTAGTGATCAGCCTGCCGGTCGCTATAGGGCCGTTGGAGGTCAGCTCATAAGCGCGCAGGAACACCTGGTGCGACGGATGCGAGCTGTAGGTCTGGTTTTGGTCGACGAACGGCGTGGTGGTGTTGGTATGCTCATGGATGTCGTCGGCCGTGCCGAGAACGCCATCCGCCCCTGGCAAGTTGGTCGCGCGGGTCAGCACCATGAAGTTAGCGTTGCCGCCTGGTACATACAGCGGATCATCCGGTTGCAGCGGAATGAAGACCGTACCCGAGCCACCCTTGGTCACGAGATCGAGACCATGGTCGAAGAACTGCCCGAAGAAGGTCATCCAGGAGTTGAACGGCGCGGCCAAGCCCGCATCCGCCGCGGTATTCTCGAACAGGTACACATCGTGGTCGTCGGCAGTACCAAACTGACCATCCATGCCGGGGCTGGCGACTATCCGTACACCATCCTTGAGCACGTCGTCATTACCCGTCGCACCGAAGTTGAGCACACCGTCCACACCCGGGTCGTAAGCCGTGGCATAGGCCGCCGGGTTGTTCGACGTCTGGTCGACGATCAGATTACTGATGGTGCGCGGCTGCGAGTCAAAGACAGAGCCGCTGTTCTGCGCATACGACGATCCCGGGATGGCCGGCGACCCAGGTCCGAAGAAGTCGGCAGGAGCACCTTCCGCTGGATTGAAGACCGGATCGGTCAAGCGCGGAAAGACGTTATCGGCAGAACCAAACCCGGTGTTATTGGTGCCATTGAGGTTCAGCAGGTTGTTGTTCGACCCGTCGACCGTACGCAGGCCCAATGGCGCACGGATATTCGGGATCAGCGAGAGGATGTCCTGGCCATCCGCGACTGCCTCGGCAATCTTGATTTGATCAAGAATGAAGTTGAGGTCGGAGCGGACCATGTGCAGGCCTTCGCCACCCGCCGTGGCATCGACCACAGGTACAGGCGCCGTCGGCACAACCGCCGCGCCGGGAGCCACCACGGCAGTCGGTTGCGAGAACACTATTTCAGTCGTGCCATGAGCATCCTGGTAGATCGCCTTGACCCGCAGTGATAGCCCGGCAAGGTCCGGGGAGACCTTGAACGCAGTGCCGTCGGCACTCTGGAACGCCAGGTCGCCGGCCGGCAACAGGATGATGTCCTCGAATACGCCGCTGCCCGGATTGGCCTCGAACTGCCAGTAGTAGGACACCGAGGAGTTGTTGAGCGTACCCGTCGGATTACCCGCCGTGATGTTGTCGGCATCGCGCACCGCAGCCACGCTGACCCGCAGCGTATCGCCCACCGTGATTGCCCCGCCGTTTGCATCCGTGACGGTCGGACTGTTAACCGGTTGTGCATTCAGCCCTGTCACCAGCACTCGCTGGTTATCGGCGAACTGCAGGCGTTCGATATGCAGCAGGGTATCGGTGCCGTCGCGACCGGCTACGGTGTCTGCCACCGTCCAGACATCGTCCGTCACATCAGCCGTGTTGCGGGTGTCACGAGTCACCGTGTACTCAGACTGAACCCCGGAGAAAATGGCGGTATCGAAAGCTGCCCCGCCGGTCGAGGTGCCGGGCAGGATTTCCCGCACAGCCTTGAGTTGACCCGGGTTATAGGTGCGATCCAGCATGAACGGGATCATATCGACCATGCTGTCGAAGGAAGCGATCTCAGGCCCGGTATGGTCGACGTCGCCGGCGGCATACACCGCAATTCTGACGTTGATCCATTTGTCGCCGTCGATCAGATCATCGCCGCCGCGACCCTCGATCAGGTCACTGCCATTGCCACCGAGGATGATGTTGCCAGTGGCAAAACCGGTGGTCGGCAAACCGGCATCAGACAGAAACTGCGCCAGTCCGCGGATCAACGCCACATTGGTCAGCGCACTGCCCGTGGCACCACCGTGGTTGATAATCGTGTCCGCATCGACATCATCGCCTTTGAGCACGTCGGCGAAGTTCGAACCGGATAAGCCTTCAACCTCGGCAAAACGGTCGAGAATCGAAGCCGGCGAAGCGCCGACCGGATTGAATATCCCGGCGTTCTGGTTTGGCGCGTTGCCGTGTGGTTGCGCCAGCGCCGCCAGGGTCAAATCAGCGGTCACGCCGAAGTTGTCATTTTTGTAGGTCACCCAGTCGAAACCGGACATGCCGTCCATCTTGTCCTGGGCATCGCTGCCGACAAAGATGTCATCGCCACCCTCGCCGATCATTTCGTCGAAGCCACCGCCACCAACAAAGATGTCGTTGCCGATCACATCGTCAGTGAGCAAGGGAGCAGCGTTATCGCCAGGCGCACCGTCTTGGGTGCCCTTCTCGATCCAGTCATCACCTTCGTTGCCGGTAGGTGGCAGGTTGGTCTTGGCACCGAGAATGAAGTCGTCACCCCGACCGCCGAAGGTGGTGGTGATGTCTTYAGTAGTGACAATGAAGTCCGAACCATCGCCCCCCAGGATCAGGTTACCTGCAACAAGCATGCTACCGGCCACAATTACATCGTTACCGGCGTTACCTTCCAGACGGTTGTCGCCGAACGAGTCAGTGATGATGTCATCGCCCGCGCCGCCAAGTACCGCATCGTTCCCGGCACCGCCTTCGAGACGATCGTTGCCTTCGTCGCCGTAAACGGTGTCATCGCCTTCACCGGAGATGATGATGTCATTGCCGGCGGTACCGCCCAGGACAACATGGTCTTCACCGGTGTAATGCAGATAATTACTGTCCGGACCTACGGTGTCGGGGTTGTCGCGGATTACTAGCTGCACGACCTCCACGCCGTTGATCATGATGCCGCCCGTTGGATCGGCTTTGAGGTCCGCGCCAAGGTTCGTGAACTGCTTGGTCTGATCTACTTCAAGGGTGAACGTCGGCGTCAGGAACACGGTGTTCGACAGGTGAGTGACATCGGTATTGAGCATCATCAGCTTGGCAAAGGAATTGTTCTCCAACTCGGTGCCGAAGTTCAGACCCGCGGTCCGCGACAGGTAGTAGAAGCGGTCGCCGTTCTGCAACGACTCCAGCTGGGTTTCAAACACGAAGTTAAACGTCGAGCCGAGCATACCGCCGAACGGCATTTTTTCCTCGGCGAGGCCACCGACCCAGAAGTCGATGTCGTCGAGACCCGTGATTGTCACGCCCGTCAGGTCGTCTGCAGTGTTCAGTACCCCGTCCTTGCCGGCCCGCGTTACGTTGGCCCAGGCACCGGTGCTGTTGAGGAAGTCCAGGCGGTCAGCTGGCGAACCGGCGCCACCGAATACCAGCGCCAAAGCGGCAGCGCGTTTATCTGCCAGCGTGGTCGCCCCCGTAATCGAGCCATGCGTACCGAAGGCAGCGATGAAGTTGACCAACGACTCGGGGTGTTTGAGGCTGTCTACCAAGTCAGCCCAGCTGATGTACGGCTTGAGTTGGCTGTCGCCGGTTTGCGCGTAGAACTCACGCCGCGCCTCATTCAAGGTGGGGATGCCAGTGTCACGACCACGCGCCAGGTTCAGTGCCGGCAAATCGAGTGGCAAACCGAGCAGATTGTTGCGCAACGCTTCAGTAACGAACTCGTCAATCTCGTTGCCGAGCTGACGGGTCACACCGCGAATGATCGCCCCTGCCGCTTCGTCCGCCGTCGCTCCGCTACCGGCAAACGCCAGCGGGTTGAGGAAGGCTGCGATCAGGCCGAGTTGCGAGTCAGGGTTATTCGGGTCAGTCAGGAGCGGATTGAACGCAGGGTCGAAGCGATCGACAGTCTCGGTCAACATCGAGTGACCGAAGCGATACACCACGTGGGCGAACTCGGCGAGGATGGCGGGGTTGATCGAGGTGTCATACCCGTTAGGGGCAAGGAATCCGTCGATCTGCGGCTGAACGGTCCGCGCAAACTCCTCGAACACCAGGTGCTGGTACTGCATCTCGGTGCCGAACTTGGCGGCCTGGAACAAGCGTTCTCCATCCCACACCAACGCTGCGATTTCGGCGGGTGTGGTCGGTATTGCGGTTACATCGTCTATCAGCCACTGATTGAGGAAGGCCAGATCGCCTGAGGTCAGGATGGTTTCCTTGGTTTGCTCGACCAGGCGGTTGTGCTCGGAGTGGAACACATGGTGCACGGTGGTCAGGCCAATGTTCTCGTTCACCCGGCCATCGCCGGCAATGAAGTGAGAATCAAGCAGTTCGTTGTCATAGGTCTGGTTGTTACCGAGACCGTCAGTTGGCTGCGTATTGCCGATGGCGGTGTCAACATCGGCTTGCAGAACCCCGCCGACGACGACTGGTGCGGCATTGTGGGCGATGTCGTCGAGGAAACCATGACCGGCGCTTACAGCGTTGGCCAAGCTGATCGGAGCATCCCGGTTGCCTTCGACCAATTGAGTGACGTCATCAGCCGTGCCGGCGGTACCGTCAGCACCGTTGCTGACGCGCATTACTACCTGCGGCATGCCGCTAGGCCCCCGGAGGAAGTTGCCATACGCATCAGTTGCCAGCAGCGGTACGTTATGTACATCGGCGTCGGTCAGGTTGATGCCGAGAATGTCACGGGCYTGGGCCTTGACCACGGCCCAGGTCGCCATGCCGCCATTTGTGCCGTCGCCATCATCGGCAGTGCCGAACTTGCCATCGGCACCCAGATCGCGGTTGGTAATCAAGCGCCCCGTTGCAATAGGGTCACCTGCCGCGTTGAGGACGTACTCACGCAGGAACACCTGATGCGAGGGGTGCGAGCTGTAGGTCTGGCTTTGGTCTACGAACGGCGAGGTGGTGTTGGCCTGGCCATCATCGGCAGTGCCGAGTACGCCGTCCGCGCCGGCAGTACGCACTGCACGTGGCAGCACCATGAAGTTGCTCGGGCCGTTCGGTACGAACAATGGATCGTCCGGCTGCAGCGGAATAAATACGAAGTCGGTACTGCTCTTGGTGACCAGGTCGAGGCCATGGTCGAAGAACTGACCGAAGAAGGTCATCCACGAGTTGAAGCCCGCGGTAAGACCGGCGTCCGCCGACTCGTTGGGGATGAAGAACACATTCTTGTCGTCGGCCGTGCCGAACACGCCATCCTGACCGGGGCTGACCACCGGGGCCGCGCCGCCGTTCGCCGCCACCGCAGCCGGGTTGTTGGCGGTCTGGTCGACGATCAGGTTACTGATAATCCGTGGCTGCGGATCGGTCACCGAGCCGGTCCCTGCGTAAGCCGGGTTTTGATACTGGGGATCAAGCAAACGCAAGAAGGAATTGTCCGCGGCGCCAAATTCGCTCTGCCCGGCGACCAGGTTATTGAAGCTGCCATCGACGGTACGCAGGCCGAACGGCACCTGACTGTTGGGTAGCAAATCAATGAGACTGGCGCCGTTGGAATGCGCCTCTGCAATGAAGATTTGCTTCAGGATGAATTCCAGGTCCGCCTTGTTGAAATTAGCCWTTTGGATTGCCCTCGATCTATATGGAGAAAAGGCACGGGACGATAAACATCCACCCACGCCCAGTCAGGTGCTGGCTTGCGCAGTTTTTTGGTTTTGTTTTTTGGCGAGAGCAGGCGCGGGAAAGGCAAAGCCGTTCTCCGGGAAGTGCACCTGGAATTCGCGGAATGTAGTGCTCGCCGTACAATCAGGCCGAGCAAATCCCAGCGGTAGGTGGGCCAT
>NZ_JBFULH010000157.1:0-8614 GCF_056400445.1 Pseudomonas sp. P5_B2
CTGCTGCGCAGGCGCTCGGTGTTGTCCGGTAACGACGTGACGCCTACCAGGCTGTCGCGTGCCAATTGTTGTAACTGGGGCAGGTCGGTTAACTCGACTGGGCGTAAAACCAGCATGGCTGCACTCCTGTATCAAAGGGTTCGGTGATGTGCACCGAACCTGACTATCACTGTCGGGGTCCACGCGTGAAAGCAGCGGTCGCCTGATTTGTTGTCAGACGCCGCCCATTTTTTATTCAGCCGGTGCTTCCACCAGAGAGATGCTCAAGTACCGGGTGTTGTTTTTCGGGTGCCCCTGGTCAGTACGTCAGGCAGCTTTCTGTCCGGGGGTGAACGATGGGGAGGCGTACACATCCTTATTTTTCATCCTGCAGGTGGGTGTCAAATTCGCCTCGCAGTGCGTTGATGCCTTCCAGTCGATTGTGAAGGTCGGGGCTGCGCAAGGTCATGCAGGCAATCAATGCCTCAACCTGAGCCAGCGCTGGAACCATGGTGTCGAAAGTCGACACCGACTCCACCGGCGCACTGATGATCAAATCAGCCATCTCGCGCAACGGTGAAGCATAGATGTCAGTGAACAATACCACCCGTGCGTGTCGATTTTTGACGGCGCTGGTCAAGCGCAAGGTTCGCGACTGGTAGCGGCGATAGTCGAACACCAGCACGACGTCCTGTCGCTGCACGTCGAATACTCGGTCCGACAGTTGTGCGTTGTCTTCCAGGGYAAAACAGTCGGGTCGCAGCAGGCGCAGGTGGTGGAGCAAATAGTGGGCGAGGAACCTGCTGAGGCGCCCGCCAAAGCAATGCACCTGATGGCGGGTATCGAGCAGCCATTCGACAAGGATCCGGATGTCTTCGGGCTGGGTCAACGCATGTGTATCCACCAGAGCTCGATGGCTATCCTCCAGAGAGTGGCTCCATGCATCGCCTTGTTGCAACTGGGCGCTGGGAGACCGCAAGCGGTGGTCCATGTCGCTGAGCAGGGCCTCCTGGAATTCAGCATAACCGCTGAATCCGAGTTTTTTCACCAGGCGAACAATGGTGGGATCGCTGACACCGGCATGTTCGGCCAAACGCGACATGGGGCCGAGTCCGTTACGCGGGTACTGGTCCAGCAATGCACGTATGACTTTGCGTTCCGCTGGCGTCAATTCCAGGCCAGCGTCGGTGATCAGGTCTCTTAGGGTGGGCATCCGGGCTCCTGCTGGATGGGGGTGTCGGTTTCATTTCATAAGTTGCTAAAACAGTATTTGTGTAACGGACTCTACAAGTCTAGTGAATTTTAGTGTGATTTTTTCGACCAAAAAAACCGGGTAAGACCCGCGTGCTACAAGGATTACACGGAAGTGGAAAGGGCTTGTAGGACATCGCCTATAACTGTGTCGTACATTGCCGAAATTCATCTAACCATTGGGGCGGAAACCCGTGCTAACGATTAAAACGAAACGCCCTGAACCGGGCTTCTTGCGGCACAATTGGGCAACTTATTGCGGCGTGTTGCCGTTTTTTGTTTCATCGACAGGGTGATCATCCGTGCAAGCAACCCGTTTGACTCTGATCTGCCATGCGCGAACCGTCGCACAAAAATTTGCGAGTTTTCCTACGAATGAACCGTTGGAAATGGATTGGCAATCGGCACTGGGTTCGCGTCGTCACGGGTTCAAAGGAACACCGCGTTTACTTTGCGCACCGGAGTTGCGCACCCGGCAAACCGCCGCCTTGTTTGGCGATGAAGTTGAAGTCGTGGCGGCATTGAGCGATTGCGACTTCGGACATTGGCAGGGCGTCACCATCGATGAGTTGCAAACATCGCAAGCCGAGGCACTCCAGAGCTGGCTCGATGACCCGACCTCGGCGCCACATGGCGGTGAATCGGTGGTGCAATTGGGGCAGCGCGTGGAGCAGTGGCTGAAAACCCTAGAGACGACACCAGGGCATGTTATTGCGATCACCCATCCATTTGTCATACGCGCCGCGCTCACCCATGTGTTGCAAGGGGCGGCGTTCAACCAAATCGATGTTGAACCGTTGTCAGCCATCGAATTGCGCTTCACMGGGCGCTGGCGCCTGCGATTGCTCGGCACTGATGCCCAAGGAGTGCAGTGGTGAGAAAACTGTTGGTCATCGGCATCGGCGCCGGCAATCCCGACTACATCACAATGCAGGCCGTGAAGGCTCTGAACCTTGTCGATGTGTTTTTCCTGATGGACAAGGGCCAGAGCAAAGACTCACTGATCGACCTGCGGCGCGAGATCTGCGAGCGCTATATCACCGATCGCGACTACCGCTTCGTCGAAGCCCACAGCCCCGAGCGTGAGCGCGGTGATGTGGATTACACGACCAGTGTTGAAGACCTCAACTTGGCCAAGCAGATGACCTTCGAGCGGCTGATCAACGAGGAAATGACTGACGAGCAGTGCGCCGGTTTTCTGGTGTGGGGCGATCCTTCGCTGTACGACAGCACCATCAGGATTTTGCAGGCGATTCTGGCCTCGGGCCGCTGTATGTTCGAGTTTGAGGTAATCCCCGGCATTMCCAGTGTCCAGGCGTTGGCGGCACAGCATAAAGTGCCGCTCAATCGCATCGGTCGCTCGATTGAAATTACCACCGGTCGACGGCTCGCGATGGGGCAGGTGAGTGATGCCGACAGTTTGGTGGTGATGCTGGATGCGCAGGATGCCTACCATCGGGTGGCGGATCAGGAGACCGAGATTTACTGGGGGGCATATTTGGGGACGCCGGATGAAATCCTGATCAGCGGCAAGCTCAGGGATGTGGCAGATGAGATTGAGCGGGTGCGCAAGGCGGCTCGGTTGGCGAGTGGGTGGATTATGGATACCTACCTTCTGCGTAAACCCTGAGGTCGGCGGTGTCTGGGCGGACGCCATCGCCAGCAGGCTGGCTCCCACAGGGTATTTGTTGCACCCAATCCAATGCCCCACAGGAGATCCAATGTGGCAGCGAGCCTGCTCGCGACGAGGCCCTCGAAAATACCTCAAATGGCAGCCTTGGCCTCACGCCCAAACCGCTCCCGGTACACCGAAGGCGGTACGCCCACCACCCCTCGAAACGCCACCCGAAAACTCTCCACGGATCGATACCCGCACTGCTCGGCAATCAGATCCGTATTCTGCCCGGTGCTCTCCAGCAACTCTCGGGCCCGGGCCAGTCGCTCGTGCTGCAACCACGCTTTGGGCGGCATCCCGGTGGCTTCTGTAAACCGGCGCAGAAACGTCCGTTCACTCATCGCCGCCTCACTCGCCAGTTCACGAACCTCCAGCGGTTCGTGCAAGCGTTCGCGCGCCCACTGCATGACCCGTGACACATCGCTGCGCGGCGTCGGGCTGACCGGTGTCGGAATAAACTGCGCCTGGCCGCCGGTGCGTTGCGGCGACATCACCAGCCGTCGCGCCACCGAATTTGCCACCTGCGTGCCGAAATCCCGCGCCACCAAGTGCAGGCAGGCATCAATACCCGCCGCGCTGCCAGCCGAGGTAATCAGTTGACCAGAATCGACATACAACACATCCGGGTCCACCAGAATGTCCGGAAAGCGTTCGGCCAGTTCGGTGGTGTAGCGCCAGTGGGTGGTGGCGCCGTGTCCGTTCAGCAAACCGGTCGCCGCTAACACAAACACGCCGGAGCAGATCGACAGCAATCGCGCGCCTCGCGCATGAGCCTTGCGCAGGGCGTCGAGCAAGTGCTCGGGCACCGGCGCATGGCGGTCGCGCCAGCCGGGAATGATGATGGTCCGGGCGTCTTCGAGCAGTTCCATGCCGCCATCGGCCAGCACCTGAATCCCGCCCATGGCGCGCATCGGGCCCTGGTCCACGCCGACAATCCGGTGTTCGTACCACGGGAAATCGAACTCGGGCCGCGCCAGGCCGAAGATCTCCACGGCGATGCCGAACTCGAACGTACAGAGGCCGTCGTAGGCCAGAATCGCGACCAATCCAGGGGTGGGCTGCATTTGGCGGAAAATTCCCGGTGAGTGTCTTGTTCGCCACTGTAGCGGCAAGTGGCGGGCGGATAAAGTCTTCTCACACCCACCCGAACTTTGGAGTACAGCCAATGACCAGCTTGGTCCGTGAAATTCCCGCCGCCCCTTCGGCCATCGCCCTGATGCATTTCAGCAACCGTCTGACCTTCGAAACCGACTGTTCCGACGTCCACGGCAGTCAACAGGCCGGCGAGGTGGATTTTGTGTTGGTGGATGTACGCGGTCCGTTGGCGTTCGAACGTGGCCATGTGCCGAGTGCGATTAACATTCCGGGTCGGTTGCTGACCGCTGAAAGTCTGGCGGCTTACCCAAAAAACAGTCTGTTCGTGGTGTATTGCGCTGGCCCGCATTGCAACGGCGCCAACAAGGCCGCAGTGAAACTCGCGGCGCTGGGTTACCCGGTCAAGGAAATGATCGGCGGGGTAACCGGGTGGCTGGATGAAGGGTTTGAGTTGAATACTTCGGTGCAACGGCCAACCACGGCCACCATTGGTTGTGAATGCTGACATTCAAGCAACACAAAACCCACTCACCACAAAAACCCCAATCACCACAAAAAACTCGAAGCCTGACGCTCAGCGAACGGTTGAGGTAACCACCCACCACCCATCCAGCGTCGCCTGCAACCAGTCATAAACGGCGGTGTAAGCGGCGCTGTCCTGTTCACCTCGGGGCAACGGTGACTCCTCGGCAAAGTGTTCATTGAGCATTGCCACCGACTCGGCATTCCATTCCGGATGGAACTGCAATCCCACCCGCGTCGGCCCCACGCGATACATCTGCTGTTCGCATTGAGCACTGCTGGCCAACAATTGCGCTCCAGGCGGCAGGTCAAGCGCGTCTTCGTGCCATTCGAGCACCTTCAGCCGTTGCCCATCGCTGAACGTCACCTCAGTCCAGCCAGTCTCCATCTGCGCCATCCGCCGAACCTCGCCGCCCAGGCTCAACGCCAGCAATTGCGCCCCCAGGCAAATCGCAAACACTGCCGCGCCCTGATCCAGGCTTCCCGCCAGCCACTGCCGTTCCGCCTCCAGCCACTGTGGCCCGGCGTCGGATTCATAGGGCCCGCCCAACACAATCACCGGCGCCGCGCTCACGGGCGGCAATTGACCGAGGTCGGCGCGATAGACTTTCAGCGTCAGCCCTCGGGAGTTGGCCCAGAGAGCAATCGCACCCGGCCCTTCGGCGGGGTGATGCTGGATCAGATTCAATGTTGGCATCAGGCTTCTCTGTCGTATTTACGTGTAGGTTTTGTCTGAAAAACGGGCTTGTCCTGCAGTCTTTGCACCGCTGTGGCGCACGCTACAAAGTGCGCTATTGCACCAGCCACTTTTCTATAAGTATTTGTCGCTTGAACACAATTTGCCCGTCGGCAGCCACTCTAGACTGCCGGCCACTTCGGTTTTCACCGGCCGAAATCCGATCGTAAGCTGCCAATAAAAGCCTCCGCACACAGGAGTTATAAATGAAAAAGCTAGTGATGTTCGGTGCCCTGGCACTGTCGATGTTGTCCCTGACCGCTGTGGCCGCAGACGCCAAGCCGATCCGCATCGGCATCGAAGCCGGTTACCCGCCATTCTCGATGAAAACCCCTGACGGCAAACTGACCGGTTTCGACGTGGACATCGGCGATGCGCTGTGCGAGCAGATGAAGGTGAAGTGCACGTGGGTCGAGCAAGAGTTCGACGGCCTGATCCCGGCACTGAAAGTGAAGAAAATCGACGCGATCCTGTCGTCCATGACCATCACCGACGACCGTAAAAAGAACGTCGATTTCACCATCAAGTACTACCACACCCCGGCGCGCTTCGTGATGAAGGAAGGCACCGACGTCAAGGATCCGCTGACCGATCTCAAAGGCAAGAAAGTCGGTGTGCTGCGCGCCAGTACCCACGACCGCTTCGCCACTGAAGTGCTGGCGCCGGCCGGGATCGTAGTGGTTCGCTACGGTAACCAGCAAGAAGCCAACCTGGACATGGTCTCTGGCCGCACTGACGCGCTGCTGGCCGACTCGGTCAACCTGGACGACGGTTTCCTGAAAACCGACGCCGGTAAAGGTTTCGTGTTCGTAGGCCCTGAGTACAACGATCCGAAGTACTTCGGTGGCGGCGCCGGCATTGCCGTGCGCAAGGGCGATACCGCGCTGGCTGACCAGTTCAACGCTGCTATCACCGAAATTCGCGCCAATGGCAAGTACAAGCAAGTGCAGGACAAGTACTTCAAGTTTGACGTTTACGGCGAGTAATCACGCCGTTCAAAAAAGTGGCAACCGTTGACGCGGTTGCCATTTTTTTTGTGCATTCTCTCTATCAACAAAGAACCCTGTAGGAATGAGACTTTGTGGCGAGGGGGCTTGTCCCCGTAGGGCAGCGAAGCGGCCCCAGCATTTCAGCGACAAACCGCGTTTACGACTGCTTCGCAACCGAACGGGGCGATGCGGCGTTCCGACAAGCCCATCGCCACAAAGGCTCACTCCCATTGGGTGATTTTCCACAGTTGATGTTCACCGTTCAGGTATCAGGAGTTTATCCATGCAACGCATCGACCATTCACTGCCCTGGAGCCACCTGGGCACCGAACGTACCCTCAGCGTATTTCGTTATGGTGCGGGCACGCGCAAGGTCTACATCCAGGCCAGCCTGCATGCGGACGAGCTGCCGGGTATGCGCACGGCGTGGGAACTCAAAAAGCGCCTGATCGAACTCGAAACCCAAGGCCAACTGCAAGGCATGATCGAACTGGTACCAGTGGCCAACCCGATTGGTCTGGATCAGCACCTGCAAGGCAGTCACATGGGCCGCTTTGAACTGGGCAGCGGCAAGAACTTCAACCGTTCGTTTGTCGAGCTCAGCGCACCGGTAGCCGCGTTGATCGGCGACCAATTGGGCGACGATGCGCAAGCCAACATCGCCCTGATCCGTCAGACCATGGGCCAGGTGCTCGATGGCTTGCCGGCACCGGCCTCGCAGCTGGAAGCCATGCATCGCTTGCTGTTGCGCCATGCGTGCGATGCCGACATCACCCTTGATCTGCATTGTGATTTCGATGCGGCGATTCATATCTATGCGTTGCCGCAACACTGGCTGCAGTGGCAATCCTTGGCGGCGCGGTTGAAGGCCGGCGTGGCGTTGTTGTGCGAAGACTCTGGCGGCAGCTCCTTCGACGAGTCCTGCTCTTCGCCGTGGTTGCGTCTGGCGCGCGCGTTTCCTGAGGCCGCCATTCCCCCGGCCAACCTGGCGACGACTCTGGAACTGGGCAGCATGGGTGACACGCGGGTCGATCAGGCTCAGGCCAATTGCGAGGCCATCCTCGGTTTCCTGGCCGAGCAGGGTTTTATCAAAGGCACCTGGCCGGCGGCACCGAGTGAGTGCTGTGAAGGCATGCCGTTCGAAGGCACCGAGTACCTGTTCGCGCCGCATCACGGGGTGGTCAGTTTCCTGCGCGATGCCGGTGAATGGGTGGAGCGCGGCGATGCGCTGTTTGAAGTGGTTGATCCGTTGAATGACCGGGTGACCACGGTGTGCGCCGGGACCAGCGGTGTGTTGTTTGCGATTGATCGCGGGCGATATACGCAACCGGGGACGTGGCAGGCGAAAGTCGCGGGGCGCGAGCCGATTCGTGTGGGCAAGCTAATCAACGACTGAGATTTTTCGCTGTATTCAAGGGCCTCTTCGCGAGCAAGCCCGCTCCCACATTTTATCGGCGTTGACTCGGTCAAATGTGGGAGCGGGCTTGCTCGCGAAGGGGCCATCAGCAACACCCAATATCCCCCGGCAGGTATCAGAGTGCTAGGCTCACCCCCGAATCCTGTTTCCTGTGAAGGAAGGCTAATGTTGAAATTTCTCGCACTGCTGACACTGCTGGTATCCGCCACGGTCCACGCTCAATCCCCGCTGCAAACCGATTTGCCACTCAAGTACCTGGAACAAACCAACGCGGATACGCCAAACCAGCCGCTGGTGATTTTCCTCCATGGTTACGGCAGTAACGAGCAGGACCTGTTCGGCATCAAGGATGACCTGCCCGCGAGCTACACCTACCTGTCGGTGCGTGCGCCGATCACGATGGAAGAGGGCAGTTATCAGTGGTTTCGCAAAAAGGGTGAGGGGGCCTATAACGGCGAGACCGACGACTTGAAGACCAGTGGCCAGGTGTTGCTGGATTTCATCGCACAAGCGGCGAAGAAATATCACACCGAACCGGACAAGGTGGTCCTGGTGGGATTCAGCCAGGGCGCGATCATGTCCTACGAAGTGGCGTTGCGGCACCCCGAGGCGCTCGGCGGCATTGCAGCTTTGAGCGGGCGGATTCTGCCGGTGCTCAAATCCGCGCTTAAACCGGATGAAAAACGCCAGACGCTGGCGATTTTCATCGGTCATGGCAAACAGGACAACCGCTTGCCGTACAAGGACGGCACAGACGCCAACAGCCTTCTGCAGAGCATTTCACTCACGCCTGAGTTTCATGGCTACGAAGGTCTCGGGCACTCCATCAGCGCGGCCGAAATCGAGGATTTGAACGCCTGGCTGCAGCGCCTGAACCCCTGAGGCTTATTTGCCGGTGACGATTTGTTTAATCAACGTTTCGTGGTCGGCCATGTCACCCGGACGAGAGA
>NZ_JBFULH010000158.1:0-8574 GCF_056400445.1 Pseudomonas sp. P5_B2
ATGCACACCGCGATATAGATCGTCAGCAGGCAAGCGGCATGGCTGACGATGGGCGTGCTGGCCAGCAAGGACTGGAGAATGGCTTGCAGTTCGGCCTGACTTGTCGAGTGGACCAGCAAGGGGATGGCGCCAAGAATGAAGCCCACGATCAGTTCTGTTTTAAAGCGCCTGCGAAACGCGCCAGACTCGTTGGGCGAATTGCTCTTCCAACGGTTGCTCATCAAATGTAAACGCCTTGGTGGTTGTGAAAAGTAGTGGATGCGCAGGGCTCAAGCGGGAAAACCCGCCGGTCAAATCACGACGCCTGTGATTCGGGACACACTTTAAAACAACCGCTGAAACACTTATGTCTGAAGCTTCCGAGGGTGTTGGAGGGCGATTCCCACAGCGTTGTGGGTTTTGCGAGAAAAGCGGGATCTGGCGCTGGAGAAGCACGCAACACGACAGGCTTTGAAGATCACGCGCTAAGCTTTGCGCGTCAGCGTGGTACTGAAATCCGGCGATTGCGGAGCTGGGGCTGGCGCCGGGTGTTAGTGCAACGGCGGTGATCAATGCCTCGCATATGAGTTTGGGTGTGTCGGCCTGATTTAGGGGGCGCGCCTGATCAAGCTTGTTTTACTGGTTTGATCAGACTCTCAGCCGGGATCCCGAACAACTCATGCAGTTTCCAGATCATTGGAAGCGTCAGGGCGCGTTTGCCATTGAGCACTTCATAAACCCGGTTTGTCCGGCCAATGGCGGGCGCCAGATCCGAAGCGGAAAGGCCAGATTGCTCCATACGAAATTTGATGGCATCAATCGGATTAGGCAGATCGGTCGGAAAATTTTTGGATTCATAAGCTTCGATCAGCGTGATCATGATGTCGAAGTAATCACCCTCAGGGGTGCCTGGCTCTGGTTCGTTGTCAAACAGTGCTGACACGTTTTGTAGAGCCGCACGGTAGTCCTCGTCAGTGTGAATCGGGTGAATATTCATGGTTACTCCATCTCGACGGTGTCGGCGTCGATTGCGTCGTACTGCTTGTGAGTGCCGACAAATTTTATGTATATGGCGCCGAAGCGATAGGCTACAGCGACTACTAACCTGAAGTCGTTACCCTTGATGTTGAATACGACTCTGCGGCTTTTGAGAATACTGGCGGTAGCAAAGTGAGCCTTTATACCCAAAGGCGTTTTCCAGTTTGCATTTCTTGCCTCGTCAACCCAGGCCAGAAAGGATTGTTCCGAGTCTGGGTATTTCTCCCAAAACTTTTTCAACTGACAAATAGCGATGATTCTCATGACACGATCCTAGTCCCGTGCTGGGACTGGTGCAAGTCTGTGGAGGGACAATCGATGGGCGGCGGAGTGAATTTGACTCTCGTAGTCAGGCACTGCGGTCAGCTAATTCGATGGGGCAAAAGCTGACGCAGAACTTTACTCAAGAAACAGTTTTTTGCGTGTAGGAAATGGCATCACGCAACAGCCGATCAAAATGTGATATCTGTAAAAAAGGGCCTACCTCCCGGTAAGCCCTTTTTCATTCCAGCGTACGAATCAATCCCCCAACGCTTCCCCCTCACGCCGAGGATCGGCCCCACCGGCCAGCGCGGCGTTCCCTTGCGCGTCCTTGACCCGAACAATCGCCTGGGTGCCACTGGTCATGTTGATTTCGCTCACGCTATGCCCTTTGTTCTTCAGCGCCTGAATCAACTCGGCGCTGAACTCTCCCTGTTCCAGTTCCGTCGGGCCGTTGCGGCTGCCGAAGTTGGGCAAGTTGATGGCGGCCTGTGGGTCGAGGTTCCAGTCGAGCAGGCCGATGGTGGTTTTGGCGACGTATTCGATGATTTGCGAGCCCCCGGGGGAGCCGAGGGTGGCGAGGAATTGACCGCTTTGGCGATCGAAGATCAGGGTCGGCGCCATGGACGAGCGTGGTCGTTTGCCGGGCTCAACGCGGTTGGCGACTTTTTCCCCGTTTTCTTCAGGGATGAATGAGAAGTCGGTCAGCTCGTTATTGAGCAGGAACCCTTGGACCATCACGTGCGAGCCGAAGGCGGATTCAATGGTGGTGGTCATGGATACAGCGCTGCCTTGGTCATCCACCGCCACCACTTGTGAAGTGGAGATTCGCAGCGGTGAACGGTCCGGCGCGTAGGCGACCTGAATGCCTGGCGGGGTGCCGGGTTTGGCCACGCCCATGCTGCGATCACCAATCAGGGCTGCGCGGCTGGCCAGATAGGCCGGGTCGACCAGCCCTTTGACAGGCACGGGCACGAAGTCGGCGTCGGCCACATACAACGCGCGGTCGGCGTAAGCCAGGCGCTCGGCTTCGGCGATCAGGTGCACCGCTTCCGGGGCGGGCTCCGTGCCTGCGGGTTTGTCGGTCTTGAGCGGTTTAAGCGGCGCCAGTGCAAAACGCGGGTCGCGGGTTTCCAGCGCCTGCAAGGTGCCGAGAATCTGTGCCACGGCGATCCCGCCGGACGACGGCGGCGGCATGCCGCACACCTGCCAGCGCTTGTAGTCGGTGCACAGCGGCGCGCGCTCCTTGGCCTGGTAGCCTTGGAGATCGCTCAGCGACAGGCTGCCGGGGTTGGCGTTGCCCTGAACCTTGGTGACGATCTCCTGCGCGATGGCGCCCTTGTACAGCGCGTCAGGCCCTTCGTTGGCGATGCGTTTCAGCACAGCGGCCAGTTCCGGATTCTTCAACAGTGTGCCGGCGGCTTTCGGGCTGCCATCAGCGTTCAGAAAGTAGGCCACCATGTCTGGCGAGCTGCGCATGGACGAATCCGAGGCGATCAACAGATGAAGGCGCGGAGAGATGGGGAAGCCTTGCTCGGCGAGCTGGATGGCCGGTTCGAACAGCTTTGCCCAAGGAAGTCGACCGTGTTTGCGATGGGCCAACTCAAGCGCTCGCAACACGCCAGGCGTCCCCACCGAACGCCCGCCAATCTGCGCTTGGGTGAATGCCATCGGTGTGCCGTCTGCCTGCAGGAAAAGCTTCTCGGTGGCGCCGGCTGGAGCGGTTTCGCGACCGTCGAAGGTGCGCACAGCCTTGCCATCCCAGAGCACGATCAATGCGCCGCCGCCAATGCCGGAGGATTGTGGTTCGACCAGCGTCAGCACCGCTTGCATCGCAATCGCGGCATCAATCGCCGAGCCACCCTGACGCAGCATTTCCCGGCCGGCTTCGGCCGCCAGGGGATTGGCTGCTGCCGCCATATGTCTGGACGCGTATTGGGTTTGCAGGTCGGTGCGATAGCCCGAGGCGCTTTCTGGCGCCGCAGGCAACGTCGACGTGGGGGGCGCGTTGCAGGCGGTGAGGATTAGCGCAGTGGCGATCAGCGACAGGGCCGAGCGGCGATAGCGGCTCAAGTGGAAGGCTGAGATCACGTTGGGGCACTCCGTCCGTGGGAAAGTTACCGGGACTGTATCGCTCGCCTCCGGGTGGCGCAAACCAGCACCTACAGGAAAGCTGTCTTTGCCCTTCATGAGTCGACGGATTTTCTGTAGGGTCAGGGGAACAGACTGGCCAGAAGATCAACAAGAGGCAGACATGCACACCGAGTTCCCCACCCAGCCAAGTTACCGTGCTCAGCGAGAGCAGTTCCTCGCAGCAGTCACCGAGGCCGGTGCAACGTTGACCGAGTACCCGCATCCACTCAAAGGGCCTTTTGGTGAGCCCTTGACCACCGATGTGGCGGTGCTGGGCGACCCAGGCGCCAAGCGGTTGTTGATTGCGCTGAGCGGTACACATGGCGTTGAAGGCTTTTACGGTTCGGGATGCCAGATCAAATGGATGCAGGAATTGGGCAAGCGCACACTGCCGGCCGACGTCGCCGTGGTGTTCATTCACCTGATCAATCCTTGGGGCACCGCGTGGCTGCGACGGGTGAACGAAGACAACATTGACCTGAACCGCAATCACCTGAGCTTCGAGCGCCCGTTGCCGGACAATGTGGCATACGCAACGCTGCATGACATCTACGCCTGCACCGAGCTGCAAGGTCCTGAGCGTGAACGCGCCGATGCCTTGCTCGATGCGCAGATTCGCACGCATGGCTGGCCGGCGGTGATGTCGATTGTCGAGGGTGGCCAGCACAGTCATCCCGACGGTCTGTTTTACGGCGGGCTGGCGCCAAGCTGGTCGAACCGCATACTGCACGCCATCCTGCAAAAACACATTGCCCACGCCGACGTGGCCATGTGTTTCGACCTGCACACGGGGGCCGGCGAGTACGGTCATCCGATGTTGCTGACGATCACCGAGGCGGCTTATCCGGCGCTCCCGCAGGCGCAGGCCATTTACGGCCCGTGGCTGTATACGCTGCTGACCGGCGCCGACACCTTGAGCGAAACCGGCGTGGCGGCAACCGCTACCGGCTACACCTCGCAAGCGCTGATCGATGCGTTGCCGCAGGTACGGTTGATGCCCTTTGTGATTGAGTGCGGAACGTATCCTGGGGCGGACGTGCATCGTCATTTGCGCGATGACCACTGGCTGCATCTGCATGGCAACCCGAGTGACGCGGTGGGGCGCGGGATCAAGCTGAATCTGCTGGAGCAGTTCTATCCGGCTGACAGCGACTGGCAGGCCATGGTCTGGCTGCGCACCTGGCAGATTTGGGAGAGGGCGCTGTCAGCGTTGCCGACGATTCGCCTCTGAAGCGGATTACCCTGAACCCATCGGATTCAGGGTACTTTTCTCGAGGCATAAAAAAACGGCCTACCTTTCGGTAAGCCGTTTTTAGTACTTGGTGGCTACACAGGGACTTGAACCCCGGACCCCAGCATTATGAATGCTATGCTCTAACCAACTGAGCTATGTAGCCAAGTGGCGCGCATTATTGGCTTGGAACGAGGATGTGTCAAGCGTAAATCTAAAATATTTCTCTACGCTTTCAACTGCTTATCCTCCTGACCCGAAAAAACGGGCCGGAGGAGGGCGTCAACTGAGCTGAAATCTCCCGGTATTCGCACTCAGGGCCTTGCTGCCTTGGCTCAAGGTGTCCGCCGCCAGGTTCACCGCCCGCGCGCCTTCGAGCAACCTTACAGCCGCCTGATCGACTTGCTGAATGTTGCCGCTGACTTCATCGGCGGTACTGGCCTGCTCTTCCACCGCGGTTGCGATCTGCGCCAGGGTGTTGGTCACGCCTTGCACCGCCAAGGCGATTTCCCCGAGGCGTTCGCCCAGGCCGGTGACGGATTGGGCATCATTTTGTGCCTGGTTACAGGCCGCTTCCATCAGGCTGACCGCCTCATTTACGGTGCTGCGCAAGCTGTCGACCGTGCCGGCAATTTGTGCGGTGGAAGACTGGGTCCGTTGCGACAGGCTGCGCACTTCATCGGCCACCACGGCAAAGCCGCGACCTTGTTCGCCTGCACGAGCGGCCTCGATCGCGGCATTGAGCGCCAACAGGTTGGTTTGCTCGGCGACACCGCGAATGGTATCGACCACCAGTTGAATCTGTTGCCCTTGCTCACTGACCCGACCCAGTGCCGCGGCGGTGTCGTTCAAGCGCTGATTGAGTTGCTGAATGCTGGCGGTGGTGCGCTGGCTGTCTCGGCTGCTGTCGGCGGCAATGCGCTGGGTGTGCTGGGCGCTGCCTGACGCCTGTTCACAACTCTGGGCGACCCCTTGAGAAGTGGCCGCCAGTTGCGTGGCCGCTGCAGCGATCTGGCTGATTTGCAACTGTTGCGCTTCGACTTCGCCGAGTGCGCCGCTGGAGTGATGGTTGAGCGTGCGCACCGCGTTGCTCACCTGCAAGGTTTCGTGATCGACCCCCTGCAAGCTGTGCCGCAATTGCACCACGGCGACGTTCAAGGCAGTGCTGATAGCCGCCAGTTCATCGCGGCCCTGCACGGGGGCTTGCAGGCTCAGATTGCCGTCACGCAAGGCTTCGGCCAGCAGCGTGATGCCGCTGGCGCTGCGACGGATCGAAGCTTGCAGGCAGATGAACAGGTAAAGCGCAGCCAGTAGCAGACAACCAAAGATCGTTGCCACCACAATGAACTGGCGAATCGCCGAGCCGTGGTAGTAATCCAGACGCTGATCCAATGACGTCAACGATTGCTGGCGCAGGGAAGCAAGGTCGGCGAGCAGGGTGTCGAGGTTGCGTTCAAACTCTTCTGGCTTGAGGTTGATGCTGCCGCCGAACACACCCTCATCCAGCACCTTCAGACTCGCGTCGAGCTGTTTGAGGCTGCCTTGGTACTGCCCGGCCCAGTTTTTCAATTCGCTGGGCAGGCGGGCTTCCAGGAGCGTGGCGGTTTTCACCAGTTGCTCGCGGGCATCGCCGATCCGGCTGCGCAGGTCCCGCAGTTGCAGACGGCTTTGCAGGGTGAACTGCCCAGAGACAACCGACGCCTGACCGACGCTGGCCAGACGCCCGACTCGTTCGATCAAGTCCGGCGCGTGCTGGGTGGAGATCTGCGTCAGCAGGTGGGTTTCCAGCCATGGCGCCAGCGTCAGGCGAGTGTCCATGGCGATCTGTTCGCGCAGGGCTTGCAGGGCGCTCAAGGCGTTGGTGAAAAGGTCGTAACCGTCCGGCCACCAGCCGACACCGTTCAGGCTTTTTGAGTCCAGGCCATTAAGCGCGGTTTGCAGGGCTTGATAACGGGCCAGCGTTTCGCCCTCGGTGCCTTCGACTTTCAGCGCGTTGCCGAGGTCTGAGGTGGCTTGAGCAATGGCAGGCTGAACCGCTTCAAACGCAGCCATCGCGGCGAGGGTAGCGGGCGTCGGCTGGCGATTGGTTTCCGTGGCGCGCCAGCGAGCAGCTCGATCACGCTGGGCCGACAGCAGGTTGTCGAGCGCATCCAGYGCGAGCAACTGACGTACCCCCGCACGTTCGCCGGAGATCAAGCTGAGTTTGKCGCGATASTCCTGRCCAATCATCAACAGGCTGCCGGCCARCGGCAGGATAAATAGCAGAAACAACAGCTGAAATTTGCGTGCAAAGCCAAAACGCCCCAGCAACCCTATCCCTGGCGATAAAAACGACATGCCCATGACTCCTGTGGACACCACGCACCATCGGCGTGCGCCGAGGTCATTGCGACCACGACCTGTGCCCTTGTAAAAAGGCCTCGAAAGTTCACCCTCGCCAGCTCTGCAGGCCAACTCTGTAGCGAAACTTCCCATTCTCGGTCCCCTTTGTAAGAGGCCCGCGTTGAAGGGATTGAACAAGGCAAGATTTAGACCATGGCGTTGCGCTATCACCTCGCGGGCGTGAGTATTTAGTTCGTTAGCTGGCTAAGGGGATAGCGTTGTTGCACCGAAAAATGGCACATTGGCGCACCTGCTCGTGCGCACCCATCCGCTATACGGAAATACTCATGGCTATCAGCAACGCTCAGTCCGGCGCGACGTCGGCACCCGCGACTTCACAAAGCAGCCCCTTGGTCGTGCGCATCATCGGCGCGGTGGCGCTGGCGCACCTCATCAACGACCTGATCCAGTCGGTGTTGCCGTCGATTTATCCGATGCTCAAGGCTAACTATGGCCTGACCTTTACCCAGGTCGGATTGATCACGCTGACCTTCCAGCTGACCGCTTCGCTCTTGCAGCCGTGGGTCGGTTATTACACCGATAGACACCCCAAGCCTTGGCTGCTTCCCGCCGGGACGGTGTGTACGCTGATCGGCATTGTGATGATGTCGATGGTCGGTACTTTTCCGTTGATTCTGCTGGCGGCGGGGTTGATCGGGATCGGTTCGTCGACCTTTCACCCAGAAGCCTCTCGTGTGGCGCGACTGGCCTCGGGCGGGCGGTTTGGTCTTGCGCAATCGACCTTTCAGGTGGGCGGGAATGCCGGGTCGGCGTTCGGCCCGTTGCTGGCTGCGGCGATCATCATTCCCTACGGTCAGGGTAATGTGGCCTGGTTCGGGCTATTCGCTGTGTTCGCGTTATTCGTGCTTTACCGGATCAGCCGCTGGTACGCCAACCACTTGAGTTTGTTCAAGCTCAAGCAAGGCCAGGCGCCGACACACGGTTTGTCGAAGGGGCGGGTGATCAGTGCGCTCGTAGTGCTCGGGTTGCTGGTGTTCTCCAAGTACTTCTACATGTCCAGCCTCACCAGCTACTTCACGTTCTACCTGATCGAGAAGTTCGACCTGTCGGTGGCCAGTTCGCAGCTGCATCTGTTCCTGTTTCTGGGGGCGGTAGCGGCAGGGACCTTCTTCGGTGGGCCGATCGGCGACAAGATCGGGCGTAAGGCGGTGATCTGGTTCTCGATCCTCGGCGTCGCACCGTTCACGTTGCTCCTGCCGCATGTCGACCTGTTCTGGACCAGCGTCCTGAGTGTGATCATCGGCTTCATCCTCGCCTCTGCGTTCTCGGCCATCGTGGTGTATGCCCAGGAACTGGTGCCGGGCAATGTCGGGATGATTGCCGGGGTGTTCTTTGGCTTGATGTTCGGTTTCGGCGGGATTGGTGCGGCGTTGCTCGGGCATCTGGCGGATGTGCACGGGATTGAGTACGTGTACTACCTGTGTTCGTTCCTGCCGTTGTTGGGTGTGCTGGCGATCTTCCTGCCAAGAACCAAAAAAACCTGACCGTACAAAAATCAAATGTGGGAGCGGGCTTGCTCGCGAAGGCGG
>NZ_JBFULH010000159.1:0-8553 GCF_056400445.1 Pseudomonas sp. P5_B2
ACGGAATTCCACGCGAATGAAAAAACGGCCCGAGAGCCGATCATCGAAGGAATGGTGCTCGGTGACGTAGCAGCCCTGCTCGAACAAAAAGCGGGTCACCGCGTCCACGGTGCCGAGGACACTGGGGCAGTCGGCGGTCAGAATCCATGTGTCTGGGGCGCGGCTCATAGTGCGGTGACTCCTTTTGGTGGGCAACCTTGCCCGTGTAGCAGCTGCCGAAGGCTCGGGCCGCGTTCGGACGTTCGGTGGCGCAGCCGTCGTAAAACCTGAAGCCCGGATACTGAATAGAAACCGGGCTGCCTGCATGATGGCGACGACTTCGTCGTCGAACGCAGCCTTCGGCAGCTGCTACAGGGATCGCATCAAGCCTGGACGCTAAGCCCGTACTCAGCAGACGCATCCTGCAACCACAACCACCAGTAATCCGAGAAGCTGCGACGAATCAGCAGTTCCCAGGTGTCTTCAGCGGTATGGCGGATCACCAGTTGCGACTTGGCGAACACCGTGCCCACCGCCTTGCCCACCGGGAAGCTGTTGGGGTGCACGTCGTAGCTGGTGGATTTCATCAGCACCTGACGCACCTTCGGGCCGCTCAGTTCGAGGATCTGCTGGCCCCCGCTKACGTTGGTGATTGCGATGTGCAAGTCGCCCAGCGCTTCACGCAATTTTTGCTCGGCGGCTAACTCTTCACCGGTCGGCACGATCAGCAGCCACTCATCCGGGCCCATCCATTGCAGGCTGGTTTCGCCTTTAATGACGACGGTCAGCGCACCCGGCAATTCGATGCCGAGGGCTTTGTGCACGCCTGCGGCAAACGCAGCATCGTGGCCATCGCCACGAATGGTCAGGTGACCGAGGAGTTTTTTCTCACGCACGATCACGCCGGCGTTTTTGCGACCCTTGCCCGCCAGGCTGGCGAGGTCGGCATGATGCAGCGACGACTCGGCCTTGGCCCCGATGGTTGGGCGTTGTTGGTAAACATTGGCTGCGGTCATAAAGCACCTTTCCTGAATTCTGTTGGTTCCTGTGGTGGCTGCACTGCCGTCATCGCCAGCAGGCTAGCTCCCACATTCAACTGCGTTCCCCTGTGGGAGCTAGCCTGCAAGCGATTGGTAGCCCGCCCGCAGATCTCGAGGCCATCAAATGTTCTGGCGATCGCCTTTCGGATCGAAGAACACCGAAGAAACAATTTCCGCTTCGATCACGCTGCCATCGGCCAGCGGTGCGAACACCCGCTCACCAATGCGCTTCAACCCGCCTTTGACCACGCCCATGGCAAACGAATAACCGAGGGAGTTGTGCAGATAGCTGGAGGTGACGTGACCGACCATGGTCATCGGGATCGCTTGCTTGGTGTTAAACACCAGTTGCGCGCCTTCCGGCAGCCACTTGGTCGGATCGATCGGCTTCAGACCGACCAGCTGTTTGCGTTGATCACGCACGCAGTCTTCGCGGTTCATGCCACGCTGGCCGATCCATGAGAACGGTTTGGTACGACCCACACACCAGCCCATGTTCAAGTCGTCCGGCGTCATCGAGCCGTCAGTGTCCTGCCCAACGATGATGAAACCCTTCTCGGCCCGCAGAATATGCATGGTCTCGGTGCCATATGGCGTCAGGTTGTATTGCTTGCCAGCATCAACAATTTTTTCCAGCACGCCCATCGCATAGTCGGCTTGCACGTTGACTTCGTACGACAGCTCACCGGTAAACGAAATCCGGAATACCCGCGCCGGCACACCGCCGACCAAACCTTCTTTCCAGGTCATGAACGGGAAGGCTTCGTTGCTCAGGTCGATGTCGGTGACGTGGCTGAGCAGCTTGCGGCTGTTCGGCCCGGACAGGGTCATGGTTGCCCAGTGATCCGTCACGGACGTGAAGTACACCTTCAGCTCCGGCCATTCGGTCTGGTGGTAGATTTCCAGCCATTGCAGCACGCGTGCAGCGCCGCCGGTGGTGGTGGTCATCACGAAATGGTTGTCGGCGAGGCAGGCAGTTACGCCGTCGTCGAAGACCATGCCGTCTTCTTTACACATCAGGCCGTAGCGCGCCTTGCCCACATCGAGCTTGGTCCAGGCGTTGGTGTAGATACGGTTGAGGAACTCACGGCAATCCGGGCCCTGGATATCGATCTTGCCCAGGGTCGACGCGTCCAGCAGGCCGACGCTGTCGCGCACGGCTTTGCATTCGCGTTTCACGGCGGCGTGAATGTCTTCACCGGTTTTCGGGAAGTACCAAGGACGTTTCCACTGACCGACGTCTTCAAACTCGGCACCGTTTTTCACGTGCCAGTGATGCAGAGCAGTGTGACGGACCGGCTCGAAGATGTGCCCACAGTGACGACCGGCCACAGCGCCGAAAGTCACCGGCGTGTAGTTCGGGCGGAACATGGTGGTGCCCATCTGCGGGATGGTCACGTTCAGCGAGCGGGCCGCGATGGCCAGGCCGTTGACGTTGCCGAGCTTGCCCTGGTCCGTACCGAAACCCAGTGCGGTGTAGCGTTTGACGTGCTCGACCGACTCGAAGCCTTCGCGGGTCGCCAGTTCGATGGCGGCAGCGGTGACGTCGTTTTGCAGGTCGACGAATTGCTTCGGCGCCCGTGCGGTGTTCTTCTCGTGTGGCACCTGAAACAGCGCCAGGGTTGGCTCTTCCAGACGGCTCAGGGCTTTTGGCAGCATGCCTTCGACCGTTTGGAACCCGGCTTCGGCAGCGGCGCGAGCGCCTCCTTCAAAACCATCGGCCAGGGAATCGCCAAGACCATAGACGCCGTTGATGCCACCGACGCACACGCGTTTTTGCGGCGCTTCGCCCGGTACGAAACCGAGGATGTCTTCACGCCAGATCGGCTTGCCACCCAAATGCGAAGCCAGGTGAACCACCGGGCTGTAACCACCGGAGCTGGCCACCAGATCGCATTCGAGCCACTCGCCAGGACTGGTCACGGCGTGGGCTTTGACATCGATCGCCGCCACACGAGCCGCAGTCACGTGCTTGCTGCCACGGGCCTCGATCACGGCGCTGCCGGTCAGAATGCGAATGCCTTTGGCGCGTGCTTCTTCAACCAGGGCACCACGCGGATTGCTGCGGGCGTCGGCAATGGCGACGACTTGCAGGCTGGCGTCGAGCCAATCGAGCGCCACGCGATAGGCGTGATCGTTGTTGGTCGACAACACCAGTTTTTTGCCCGGTGCCACGCCATAACGGCGCACGTAAGTCGACACAGCGCCGGCGAGCATGTTGCCCGGCACGTCGTTGTTGCCGTAAACCAGTGGACGCTCGTGAGCGCCGGTCGCGAGAACGACGCGATTGGCGCGAACCCGGTGGATACGCTGACGCACCTGGCCAATTGGGGCGCGGTCGCCGAGGTGATCGGTCAGGCGTTCGTGAATGGTCAGGAAGTTATGGTCGTGGTAGCCGTTGACCGTGGCGCGCGGCAACAGCAGCACGTCCGGGGTGTCTTTGAGCTCGGCGATGACGCTGGCGATCCACTCGGCAGCAGGCTTGCCGTCGAGGCTTTCGCGGGAATCGAGCAGACTGCCGCCGAACTCTTCCTGCTCATCAGCGAGGATCACACGGGCACCACTGCGCGCAGCGGCCAGTGCAGCGGCCAGGCCAGCAGGGCCGCCGCCGACGATCAGCACGTCGCAGTGCTGGTTCATGTAGTCGTAGGTGTCCGGATCGTTCTCGGTCGGCGAGCGGCCAAGACCGGCGGCTTTACGAATGTACTTCTCGTAAGTCATCCAGAACGATTGCGGGTACATGAAGGTTTTGTAGTAGAAGCCCGGCGGCATCAGCTTGCCGCCGACCTTGCCGAGAATCCCCATCATGTCGTTGTTCACGCTCGGCCAGCCGTTGGTGCTGGTGGCGACCAGGCCTTGGTACAGCGCCTGTTGCGTGGCGCGCACGTTCGGAATCTGTGTGGCTTCGGTCGCGCCGATTTGCAGCACGGCATTCGGCTCTTCAGCGCCAGCAGCGTAGATGCCGCGCGGACGGGAATATTTGAAGCTGCGACCGATGATGTCGACACCATTGGCCAGCAGTGCAGCGGCCAGCGAGTCGCCTTCAAAGCCTTTGTAGCTCTGGCCGTTGAAGGTGAAGTTCAGCACTTTGTTGCGGTCGATCCGTCCACCGTTGGACAGGCGATTGATCTGGCTCATACCTTCGCTCCCAGAGCCTGCGCGGCCGCTTTCGGACTTTCAGTCTTTTCGGTGAACTGCGGCTTGGTGCCGATCTTGTAAGTCTCGAGAATCTCGTAGGTCACGGTGTCACGGGTGACGTTGAAGTATTGACGGCAACCGGCAACGTGATCCCACAGTTCGTGATGCAGGCCGCGAGGGTTATCGCGGAAGAACATGTAGTCGCCCCACTCCTCGTCGGTGCAGGTGGTCGGATCCAGTGGACGCGGGATGTGCGCCTGACCGGATGCATGGAATTCCTCTTCGGAGCGCAGTTCGCCGCAGTGAGGACAGAAGATATGCAACATGGGGATTTCTCCTGTTAGTGGGCAACCGCAGCAGCGCCGTGTTCATCGATCAACGCACCGTTGTGGAAACGGTCGATGGAGAAAGGTGCGGCCAATGGGTGCATTTCACCCTTGGCCAGGCTTGCGGCAAATACGTTGCCCGAGCCAGGTGTCGCCTTGAAGCCGCCGGTGCCCCAACCGCAGTTGAAGAACATGTTCGGTACCGGAGTTTTCGAAATGATCGGGCACGCATCCGGCGTGGTGTCGACGATGCCGCCCCACTGACGGTTCATGCGTACGCGGGACAGTACCGGGAACATCTCGACGATGGCCTGGATGGTGTGCTCGATCACCGGGTACGAACCACGCTGGCCGTAGCCGTTGTAGCCGTCGATACCGGCGCCGATCACCAGGTCGCCCTTGTCGGACTGGCTGATGTAACCGTGTACGGCGTTGGACATGATCACGCTGTCGATAATCGGCTTGATCGGCTCGGACACCAGCGCTTGCAGCGGGTGCGATTCGATCGGCAGACGGAAACCGGCGAGTTTGGCCATGTGCCCGGAGTTCCCGGCGGTCACTACACCGACGCGCTTGGCGCCGATGAAACCCTTGTTGGTTTCAACACCGATGCACACGCCGTTTTCCTTGCGGAAGCCGATCACTTCGGTCTGTTGAATCAGGTCCACGCCCAGTGCGTCAGCGGCACGGGCAAAGCCCCAGGCCACGGCATCGTGACGAGCCACGCCGCCGCGACGTTGAACGGTCGCGCCCATCACCGGATAGCGGGTGTTCTTCGAGCAGTCGAGGTACGGGATCTCATCGGCCACTTGTTTGGCATCGAGCAGTTCGCCGTCCACGCCGTTGAGGCGGTTGGCGCTGACCCGACGCTCGGAGTCACGAATGTCCTGCAGGGTGTGGCACAGGTTGTAAACGCCACGCTGGGAGAACATCACGTTGTAGTTCAGGTCCTGGGACAGGCCTTCCCACAGTTTCATCGCGTGTTCGTACAGGTGCGCCGACTCGTCCCACAGGTAGTTGGAGCGAACGATGGTGGTGTTGCGCGCGGTGTTACCGCCGCCCAGCCAGCCTTTCTCGACCACGGCCACGTTGGTGATGCCGTGTTCCTTGGCCAGGTAGTAAGCCGTGGCGAGACCATGCCCGCCACCGCCGACGATGACCACGTCATAGACCTTTTTAGGGGTCGGCGTGCGCCACATTTTCTGCCAGTTTTCGTGATGGCTGAGGGAGTGTTTGAAGAGGCCGAAGCCCGAGTAGCGTTGCATAGTCATTTACTCCAAAACCGCGCTCAGCGATAAACCGGGAAGTCCGCGCACAGGGCCGAAACCTGCTCGGCGACATTGGCCTCGACGTCGGCATCGCCGAGGTTGTCGAGGATGTCGCAGATCCAGCCGGCCAGCGTCACGCACTGGGTCACCTTGAAGCCGCGCGTGGTCACCGCTGGGGTGCCGATGCGCAGGCCGGAGGTCACGAACGGCGACTGTGGATCGTTCGGGACGGCGTTCTTGTTCACGGTGATGTGGGCGCGACCGAGTGCTGCATCCGCCTCTTTGCCGGTGAGGCCCTGACGAATCAGGCTGACCAGGAACAGGTGGTTATCGGTGCCGCCGGACACTACATCGTAGCCGCGTTTGATAAACACGCCGGCCATGGCCTGGGCGTTGTCGATCACTTGTTGTTGATAAGCCTTGAAGCCTGGCTCCAGCGCTTCCTTGAAGCACACCGCTTTACCCGCGATCACGTGCATCAGCGGGCCGCCCTGGGCACCCGGGAATACTGCAGCGTTGAGCTTCTTCTCGATTTCTTCGTTGGACTTGGCCAGGATCAGGCCGCCACGTGGACCGCGCAGGGTTTTGTGGGTAGTGGTGGTGACCACATCGGCGTAAGGCAGCGGATTCGGGTACAGACCGGCGGCGACCAGACCGGCGACGTGCGCCATGTCGACGAACAGCAGGGCACCGACTTTGTCGGCGATCTGACGGAAGCGCGGGAAGTCGAGGGTCTTGGAGTAAGCCGAGAAGCCGGCAACGATCATCTTCGGCTTGCACTCGACGGCCAGGCGCTCGACTTCGTCGTAATCGATCAGCCCGGTTTTGGTGTCGATGCCGTACTGCACGGCGTTGTACAGCTTGCCCGAGGACGACACTTTGGCGCCGTGGGTCAGGTGACCACCGTGGGCCAGGCTCATGCCGAGGATGGTGTCGCCAGGCTGGATCAGGGCCAGATACACGGCGCTGTTGGCCGAGGAACCGGAGTGTGGCTGAACGTTGGCGTAATCGGCGCCGAACAGTTGCTTGGCGCGCTCGATGGCCAGGGCTTCAACCTTATCGACGTGCTCGCAGCCACCGTAGTAGCGCTTGCCCGGATAGCCTTCGGCGTATTTGTTGGTCAGGCCACTGCCTTGCGCTTCCATGACGCGTTTGCTGGTGTAGTTCTCTGACGCGATCAGCTCGATGTGATCTTCCTGGCGTTGCTCCTCGGCATTCATCGCCGCCAGCAGTGCATCGTCGTAACCCTGGATCTGGTCTTGCTTGCTGAACATCGCGTCTCTCCCAGCGGCGGTGGTGCGCCATTCGTCTCGGTGAGGCATGTGCCTTTCGGCAGTGCCCTTTGATAGCGATGGTATGACCGGCGCAGACAGGTCAAATGCCTACGGACGCCACGCAAAGGTGCGTTTACGACATGACTGAAAAAGGTCGGTCGCAGCCAGACCGTTGTAGCCCCCTCACCACAGAAGCTCCCTCGCCACAGGGGACGATGTCAGGCGATGAGTTGGCGCAGGGCCAGAAGTACGAGGAAATGCGCGGGATACAAGGCATACGCCCAACGCCGCATTGGCGGTGGGTGGACGCCTTTGGCATGTCGCAAAAGCGCCACTCCCAACAGTGGTGCTATCAGACAAACAACGATGCCAGGAACCGCAGCACTGTTACCCAGCTTCGCGGCGTAATACAGCACGTGCCATTCATTCGCCGCCAGACACACCAGCCCCGGCAGCAATGCGAAATACCAGGGACGCCGGATCACCAGCAACATCGCCAACGGCAACAGCACCCCGAAGAAACCAAACATCACGTGTTCGCGGAACAATGCCGCCAGCGTCAGCGCGCCAACCGCCAGTAGTCGCGATTGCAGCGCCTGGAGCTCCCAGCCACGCGCAACCAACAGACCGAGCGCCAGCGTTGGCATCACATTCCAGGTGGAAGGATCAGGAATGAACAGCCGATAAGGTATTTCGCTGACGGCGCTGAACAGCAGCAACCAACCCAGATACCGCCATTGATGGGTAACTTCCTGTGCACGGGAAACATTCACAGCCATCGCCAGGCAAAACCACGGAAACGCCAGTCGTCCCGGGACATACAGCAGATCGACGGAATAACCGACATATCGCAGGTGATCGAGCACCATGCTCAACAGCGCCAGCCACTTGAGCAGATCCAGTGCCCCATCCCGTTGCGTCATGTGCATAATTGCCCGTCGTCTTTGTGTTTTTCTGTCAGACGCATCGCATGTGCTCCCCGGATGATCTTCGGTAAAGTACGCACCATCATTGACCACGAGTCGCTTCACCATAGGCGTCTCGACCACGGAAAGCAGGGCCATGACCGATAAGAGCCAACAATTCGCAAGCGACAACTATTCCGGTATCTGCCCTGAAGCCTGGGCGGCCATGGAACAGGCCAACCACGGCCACCAGCGCGCTTACGGCGACGATGAATGGACCGCTCGCGCGTCCGACTATTTCCGCAAACTGTTCGAAACCGACTGCGAAGTGTTCTTCGCCTTCAACGGCACCGCTGCCAACTCATTGGCGCTGTCGTCGCTGTGCCAGAGTTACCACAGCGTGATCTGCTCGGAAACTGCCCACGTCGAAACCGACGAATGCGGCGCACCCGAATTCTTCTCCAACGGTTCCAAGCTGCTGATCGCCCGCACTGAAAACGGCAAGCTGACCCCGGAATCGATCCGAGAAGTCGCCCTCAAGCGCCAGGATATTCACTACCCGAAACCGCGCGTCGTGACCCTGACCCAGGCCACTGAAGTCGGCAGCGTCTACACACCGGAAG
>NZ_JBFULH010000160.1:0-8525 GCF_056400445.1 Pseudomonas sp. P5_B2
AAATTTGTGTATGACAAAGAGCAAATGTGGGAGTGAGCCTGCTCGCGATAGCGTCAGCGGCAACACTGCATGACTCAAAAGCTGTTTAAAGCCCCATCTGCTTACTGATGATCTCGTTCATCACTTCCCGCGTCCCGCCTCCAATCGACAGAATCCGGTTATCCCGGTACAGCCGCTCCACCAGACTTTCGCRCATGTAACCCAGACCACCCAGGACCTGCACCGCATCGTTGACGATCCGGTCCGCTGTGTCAGTGGCAAAATTCTTGGCCATCGAAATTTCCTTGATCACACTCTGTCCCGCCGCCATCTTCGCCGCCTGGCGATAGGTAAATTCCCGGGACACTTCCAGCGCTGTCGCCATCTCGGCGAGGCGGTGTTTTAGCACCTGGAACTTTCCGATGGGTTTACCGAAGGCTTCACGCTGACGCGCCCACTTCAGGCTTTCCTCCAGCGCCAGCTGCGCAGTCATGTTGGCCATCAGTGCGAGAGCCAGACGTTCACTCTGAAAGTTGCCCATGATGCAGGCGAAGCCCATGTTTTCGGCGCCGATCAAATTGCCTACTGGCACACGACAATCGTCGAAAAACAATTCGGCCGTGTCCGACGCCCACCAGCCCATTTTCTTCAACTGACGGCCGACGGTGAAACCGGGTGTACCCTTTTCGATCAACAACAGGCTGATGCCGCCAAAACCCGGCTCGCCGGTGCGCACCGCAACGGTGTAGAAATCGGCACGAACTCCGCTGGTGATAAAGGTTTTGCTGCCGCTGACCCGGTAGAAGTCGCCATCACGCACGGCACGGGTTTGCAAGTTGGCGACGTCAGAACCGCCGCTGGGCTCGGTGACGGCCAAGGCGCTGATCTTCTCGCCGGCCAGGACTTGAGGCACGACGCGATCGCGGACTTCAGGCCTGGCCCATTTGAGAATCGGCGGCAGGCCGATGTCCAGCGAACCGAGACCGGCCACCAGCCCGCCAGAACCACAGCGCATCAGCTCTTCGCTGGCGGCGACCTTGGCGAACAGATCACCTTCGTGACTGCCGCCCAACGCTTCGGGGTAGCCAATGCCCAGAATCCCGGCGGCACCGGCCTTGAGATAGAGCTCACGGGGAAAGCTTTCCGCTTCCTCCCACTGATCAATGTCCGGGAGAATCTCACGCTCGACAAAACGTCTGACGCTGTCACGGACCAATTGGTGGCTGGGATCGAAGTATTCCTGAAAGGCAGGCATCGGCGAACTCCACTGAAGGTTCAGCGAAGTTAACCGAGCGCTTGCTTGGTTTTCAACAGGAATGTGTGAATCAGATTGACCGAGGTGTCCGCATCGCGAGCAGGCTCACTCCCACATTGGATTTGTGGCGTTCACATACACCCTGTGGGAGCGGGCTTGCTCGCGAAGGCGTCAGTCCAAGCACTACAAGGCTATCGGCTTACGCCCGGCAAACGAATGCGCCAACGTCCCGCCATCCACCAATTCCAGCTCGCCACCCAACGGCACGCCATGGGCGATACGCGAGGCGATCAGGCCTTTATTGCCTAGCAACTGCGCGATGTAATGCGCCGTCGCCTCACCTTCCACTGTCGGGTTGGTCGCGAGGATGACTTCCGTAAAGCTCCCCGCCTCTTCAATCCGAGTCATCAATTGCGGGATACCAATCGCCTCGGGCCCGAGGCCATCAAGCGGGGACAAATGCCCCTTGAGGACAAAGTAGCGACCACGGAACCCGGTCTGCTCCACCGCATAGACATCCATCGGACCTTCCACCACACACAACAAGGTGTCGTCGCGGCGGGTATCTGCGCACTGCGGGCACAGGTCATCTTCGGTCAGCGTGCGGCACAACCGGCAATGGCCCACCCCTTCCATGGCTTGGCTCAAGGCCGACGCCAGCCGCGAACCACCGCTGCGATCACGTTCAAGTAATTGCAGCGCCATGCGCTGGGCGGTTTTCTGACCCACGCCCGGCAAAATTCGCAGGGCATCGATCAGTTGGCGAATCAAAGGGCTGAAGCTCATGGGGAAACGTCCGACAAAACAACGAGACGCGGTTTATACCCGCGCCTCTCTTTAGCGTCAAATACTCAGTCTTGAGATACCCGCACCACCAGTTTGCCGAAGTTGCGCCCTTCCAACAGACCGATGAACGCTTCGGGTGCCTGCTCCAGGCCATCGACCACGTCTTCGCGGAACTTCACCTTGCCATCACGGACCCACGGCGCCATGGCACTGATGAACTCTGGCTGACGGTCACCGTAGTCATCGAACACGATGAAGCCCTGAATCCGCACACGCTTGGTCAAAATCGTCCGCTGTAATTGCGGCAGGCGATCCGGGCCGGTCGGAGCTTCATGGGCGTTGTAGGAAGCGATCAGTCCGCACAGCGGAATTCGCGCCTTGGCGTTGAGCAACGGCACTACCGCGTCGAACACCTTGCCGCCGACGTTCTCATAGTAAATGTCGATACCGCTTGCGCACGCCTGCGCCAACTCATCGGCAAAGTTCGGGCTCTTGTGATCAACGCAGGCATCGAAGCCTAATTCGTCGACCACATAGCGGCATTTTTCCGCGCCACCCGCTACACCGACCACACGCAGGCCCTTGATCTTCGCCACTTGGCCGACCACCGAACCCACCGCGCCCGACGCCGCCGCGACCACCAGGGTTTCGCCGGCCTTGGGCTGACCGATGTCCATCAGGCCCATATACGCCGTCATCCCTGGCATGCCCAGCACACCCAAGGCCATCGACGGGCTCGGCAGCCCGGACGGCACCGGGATGATGTTGCGACCGTCGCTGATGCTGTGGCTTTGCCAACCGGTGGCACCCACCACCACATCACCTTCATGGAATTTCGGATTCGACGAGCGCTCGACCCGGCTGACCGCCCCACCGGTCATCACCTCGCCGATTTCGACGGGGGCGGCGTAGGACGGCGCGTCACTCATGCGACCGCGCATGTACGGGTCCAGCGACAGGTAAAGGGTCTTGAGCAGTACCTGGCCGTCAGCGAGGTCTGGCAGCGCTTCCCTTTCCATGCGGAAATTCTCCGGCGTCGGCGCGCCTACCGGGCGGGACGCCAGGACGATACGTTGGTTGAGGGTCAATGCTTGTGGCATGTGAGCGTCTCCTTTTATCGAGAATTGGGTGGTATAGGGGAGCAGACCGTTTGGGTGGTGTGGCGTTCGAAGTTTCTGACTCCGATCGTTCCCACGCTCTGCGTGGGAATGCAGCCCGGGACGCTCCGCGTCCCAGCAGCGGACGCAGAGCGTCCATTGAGGCATTCCCACGCAAAGCATGGGAACGATTAGTGTGGGCCAGAAACAAAAATGCCAGGCGCGATGCCTGGCATTTTTTTGTAGCTCATCCAACGCGCTTTAGCGAATCAGAATGGCAGCTTCATGCCCGGCGGCAGTTGCATGCCAGCGGTCACACCGGACATTTTGTCCTGGCTGTTGGCTTCGATCTTGCGTACGGCATCGTTGACGGCGGCGGCGACGACGGCTTCCAGCATCTCTTTGTCGTCTTCGCTTAAGCCTTCGACAAGGCTTGGGTCAATGGTCACGCTCTTGACGTCGTGACGTCCGGTCATCACCACGGTGACCATATCGCCGCCCGCTTTACCGATGACTTCGGCGTTGGCCAGCTCTTCCTGCATCTTGGCCATTTTTTCCTGCATCTGCTGTGCCTGCTTCATCAGGCCGGCCATGCCACCTTTCATCATGGGAATCACCTCAAAAGTACTTGGATTAAACAGCGTCCGGCCCTTTTGACCGAACGCCTTCAGTTATTAGCCCTGACTGACCAGAGCGTCGACAGGTTCAATAGTATCGTTACGGATCACCGCACCGAACTGTTGCATCATTTGCTGGATGAACGGATCGCCGTGGATCGACTCTTCGGCCTCGCGCTGACGGTTGGCACGGCGCCGGGACGCAGCCTGGGCCGGGGTTTCCTGCTCAGGCTTGATCAGCTCCATGCTCAGGGTCAGTGTGCGCCCGTGAAACTGGTTCAACGCATCGTTTAGACGCCGTTGCTGAGTCGCGTTGAACAAGGCGCTGTGGGCCGGGTCCAGGTGCATCAGCCAGTGATCCCCGTCGACGGAAATCAGCGTGCAGTTGGCGGCGATGCTGCCCGTCATGCCGGAAATCGGCAGTTTCGGGAACAACTCCAGCCATTGCGCCGCCAGACCGGTGGCCGGCATCGCAGCCGGTTCCGGCTCTGGTTCCGGTGCTGGGTCGGCGGCATGTTCGCTGGCCAGTTCATCGAGGTAACTGTAGGCAGAATCCATGTCCGGCTCGATGTAATCCTCATCCAGCGGCGGTTCGTCATCCTGGTCCATGCCCGGCGTGGCGGCATCGACGTCAGCAACGGACGGTTCCGGGATCGGCGCAGCAGCCCATTCCGGCGCGTCCGGCACCGCGCTGTCCGGCGTTGGCAACGGCATTGGCGGCAACTCAGGCTGCTCGCCAGCGGTTTCCAGCACCGGCTCGACGGCGGGTTGCTGCACCACTTCGGGAGTGACCGGGTCATTCCACGGCAGGTCGACGACTTCCTCGACCGCTACGGGCTCAACCACCGGTTCAGGCACGACAACGGGCGCTACCGGCTCAGGCTTTGGAGCAGGAACTGGAGCAGGTGCAACTGCCGCAGCGACTACCGGCGCAACAACGGGCGCGGCAGCCACTGAATTTGCGGAATCAACTGTGGCCTGGCTGATCCCCACTGGCTTTAGCGGTTGCCTCGGGGCGTCCACGGTGTCTGCCGGGCGGAAGGCGAGCATCCGCAGCAGGACCATTTCAAAACCACCACGCGGATCCGGTGCCAGTGGTAAATCACGCCGGCCAATCAAGCCCATCTGGTAGTAGAACTGCACGTCTTCGGCCGGCAACGCCTGGGCCAGTGCCAGCACCCGGTCACGGTCGCCGTGACCGTTGTCGACGCCTTCAGGCAAGGCCTGGGCGATGGCGACACGGTGCAGCACGTTGAGAATTTCCGAGAGTACGCCGTTCCAGTCCGGGCCTTGTTCGGCCAGATGGCGGACGGCTTCGAGCAACGCCTTGGCATCACCTTCGATCAACGAATGCAAAACGTCGTAGACCTGACCGTGATCCAGGGTACCGAGCATCGCTCGCACGTCAGCGGCCATGACTTTGCCTTCACCAAAGGCGATGGCCTGATCGGTGAGGCTCATGGCGTCGCGCATCGAGCCATCGGCGGCACGACCCAGCAGCCACAGCGCGTCGTCTTCGAACGGGACGTTCTCGACCCCCAGAACGTGGGTCAAATGTTCGACCACACGCTCCGGCGTCATGTTCTTCAAGGAGAATTGCAGGCACCGCGACAGAATGGTTGCAGGAAGTTTCTGCGGGTCGGTCGTCGCCAAAATGAACTTGACGTAGGGTGGCGGCTCTTCAAGGGTTTTCAACAGCGCATTAAAAGAATGGCTGGAGAGCATGTGCACTTCGTCGATCAGGTAGACCTTGAAGCGCCCGCGGCTCGGGGCGTATTGCACGTTATCGAGCAGTTCGCGGGTGTCCTCGACCTTGGTCCGGCTCGCGGCGTCGATCTCGATCAGGTCGACAAAGCGCCCTTCATCAATTTCGCGGCACACAGAGCACTCGCCACACGGCGTCGACGTGATACCTGTTTCACAGTTCAGGCATTTGGCGATGATGCGCGCGATGGTCGTCTTGCCGACCCCGCGCGTACCGGTAAACAGGTAGGYGTGGTGCAACCGCTGGCTGTCCAAGGCATTGATCAGAGCCTTGAGCACATGGGTCTGGCCGACCATTTCGCGGAACGAGCGCGGACGCCATTTACGTGCAAGAACCTGATAACTCATCGAAAACCGTCGCAACGAAGGAACAGAAGCGGCTAATGCTAGCGGAGCAAGGGCAAAATTGCATCCGGTGTGCTCGTCTAATCTGGTTAAGCTGTACTTTGGGGGGCTTTAATCGGCTCGGGTTTCAGCGGTACTGGAGCGTTTATGCGTTGTGCCTTGGGGGCATTGCTATGGATAAGCCTGAACGTCAACGCTGCCCAAGCGCCGTTGCGTTTTGTCGTGCCCGACAGTTGGGCGATGCCGATGGTGCAACTGGATCATGGCCGCGTGACCCAAGGCATTCTGTATGACGTGATGCTCAGCCTCGCCACCCAGGTCGGCGTGCCGGCTGAATTTCATGTAATGCCCCGGGCGCGGGTGCAAAACGCCATGGAACATGGCGAAGTCGATGTGCGTTGCTATGCCGCACAGTCCTGGCTACCCAATCAGTCCGGCGACTATATCTGGAGCATTCCACTGTGGCGTCAGCACGACGTTCTGATCGGCCTGCCAGAATCGCCAGACTCGATAACGCCGGGCAATTTACCTCGGCAACCTGTCGGCACGGTGCACGGTTACAGCTACCCGACGCTGCAACCCCTGTTCGATACCGCCCGCCTGCAACGCGAAGATGCACGCAACCAGGAACAAGTGCTGGAAAAACTCAACGCCGGGCGCTATCGCTATGCCGTGAGCAATCAATGGACACTGGATTGGTTCAATAAGCGCCTGCTGGCTGACCGGCAACTGAAAGCCGTGGCGGTGTTGCAAGAACAACATGTCGGCTGCTACGTGCGCAACGACCCCAAGGTGCCGGTGCAGCGCATTCTGCGTACGTTGTTGCGGATGAAAATGTCGGGGGAAATTGATGACATTATTCGAGTGTACATTGGGGACAAGTCATCCAACGTAGTGGCGAACTGAGGAAAGAGAACCTGAACTGCTTACTATTTAGAAAATAGCAAAGAGCAAGTTCAGGACTGCAATTTAATAATGATTTTTCAATAGCGTTAGATTGCTCAACATTTGACTAGGCTGGGCAATGCACTAATGGAAATGTAGTGAAGGCGGTTTCACCAGACATTACTTATTAAGACCTAGCATAGCGCGCTGTGCTTCAGTCAAAGATTCGATACTGACCACTGTAGGAGTATTGATGTTCGCCTTGGCGACTGGTTTGCCCATATCAGCCGAGATTGACTCTGGAAGTTTGTACATCGCCCCGGTTACCGGGTCAACAATAAGCATTCCAATCAAGCCTCCGATCAAGAAGTTACCCCAATACCATCCGCTAATATCCGAATCCAGGGTCATTGTCTTATCAGAATATCCATCCTTCTTGAATAGCAAGGTATAGGTCTGCCCGGAGAAATACCCTTTACCAGACTTCAGCGTCACGGTGCTTGGCGCGTTCCCCGAATGAACTATCTGACCAGACCTGTTCCGGATCTCAAAGGAAGCGCCCTCAGGCGCACTTAAGACCGCCACCGGATACTCCGTTTCACCGACGATGCTAGCGCAGCCATGAAGACTCAATATCGCTGCGAATGCAGCCGCTATTTTTATTATTCTCGTGTTCATTACCAGCCCCAGATATTCTGCCGTCTTTGCGGCGGCCTTTATTGGCCGACGCAGACTGTATAGAACGTGTCCGAATGTGTCCGAGCGACTCAGAAGTTTTCATGGCTTTTCATGACATTTCAGGGTTTTGGCATTTATGAATGGAATCCGCATTCATTTGGACATTGGTTCATCAACATTCGGACAGCGATTCCAATAACTCATACGCACTCACTTGGAGTTCAACACCACAACGGGTACGGAGAATTCGACCATCGGTTGTCGCGGCCAAGATAAYGTTTGACGTGGATCAAGTAAGACCGCTGGCACGATGTTACTAATTAAGTAACTGCTCAGGTTCACCTGGCCAGGTCATTAAATCCAATCAGGAGGTAAGATGTTTACAAACAAGTGGGCTTTAGCTGTGGTTTTCACAGCATTAGCCATCACCGCTCAAGCCGGACTGGCTCAAGGAGTCTTTCTCACGCCTGCTGTGAATGATACAAAAGTTGTTCAACATGGTGGTGGCTGCCGCAAAGCCTCTCCCCCAGGTCAGTGCTGCCATGCCGGATCGCAGCCATACCACTGCCACTGATGATGGCGGGAGGACCGCAAAGGTGTAGGCCGGGAAGGAGAAATTGAGTCGACTGGAATGCCCAGCACGGCGCACCACTCAGGCGTACCTGAACGCTGTCACACTTCGAGATTTTTTGACTGACAAATCCTTGTAGAACCAAGGATTAGAAATAGGTGGTAACCCCACCAGCCACACCCCGGCACACAATGTTCCCGCTGTGGCTGCTTCCTTCCGGATCTGACCAGGTTCACGGGTAATCGTTGCGGGGGGACCGATGGGGTCACCATAACGACGCTCACCTGACGGCGAGCCGCGCCATTGTACCTATCTGAGACGAAGTTACAACCGTTGGCGCGGATTAAAAAAAATGAATTGCTTCAAGGACATGCAATACCTTTGAAACACCGCACTCTGTAGCAGCTGTCGAGCAGCGCGAGGCTGCGTCCGGCTGCGMARCAGTCGTAAAACCAGGTGACGCGGTTTTTCAGATAAACCTCCACCGTCGAACTGGCGACTGCTTCGCAGCCGGACGCAGCCTCGCGCTGCTCGACAGCTGCTACAGA
>NZ_JBFULH010000161.1:0-8417 GCF_056400445.1 Pseudomonas sp. P5_B2
CACACCGCATTCGCGAGCAAGCCCGCTCCCACATTTGATTTGTGGTGCTCTACGGGCTTGTGGTTGTCACTCGATCAGGAAGAAAAGATTTCCGTGTAGCGACGAATCCATTGGTCATGCACGGTGGCCAGGAAGGCGTTGTCGTGCATGATCGCCTTCTCGGCAATCTGCTCTGGCGTGAGGATGTACGGGCTCTTGCGCGCTTCGGCGGAGATGATCGCCTTGGCGTTGACCGGGCCGTTGTAGATGTCTTCAGCCATCTTGCCCTGCACCACCGGGTCCAGAGAGTGGTTGATGAAGGCGTACGCCATGTCGGTGTCGCCCGGACGGTTTTTCGGCATGACCGAGAGCATCAGGTCGGTGTAGAAACCTTCCTTCATGCCGAACGAAGCGCCGAGGCCGTAGGCCGGATCGCGGATCTGTTTCGGGAAGAAGGCTGGTGCGTACAGGCCGCCCATGTCCAGGGAGCCGGTGCGGAACAGTTCGGCGATCTGGTTCGGGTTTTCACCCAGGGTGACCACACGATCTTTCAGCTCGGCGAGTTTCTTGAAGCCCGGCTCAATGTTGTGTTCGTCACCACCGGCCAGTTTGGCGGCGATGATGATCAGGTCCATGGCCTCGGTCCAGTTTGGCGGCGGCAGGAAGATGTTCGGCGCGGCGTCGGCGTCCCACAGGGAGGCGTAGCTGGTCGGGGCTTCTTTCTGGGTGCGGGTGCTGTAGACCAGGCTGTTGCACCACAGGAGGTAACCGATACCGTGGCCATTGGCGCCGGTGCGGTATTTTTCCGGTACGTCGACCAGGTTGGGAATGCGGTTGAGATCGGGTTTTTCCAACAGGTTGGCGGCGGCCAGGCCTTCGGCGCCGACGCCTGCCAGGGTGATGATGTCGTACTGCGGACGATCACCGCCGGCCTTGAGTTTGGCGACCATTTCCGAGGTACTGCCGGTGCGGTCAGCGATGACCTTGCAGCCGTACTTGTCTTCGAAGGTCGCGGCGATGTTGCGCAGGGCTGCCAGGCCGGTGTCATCGGACCAGGTCAGCAAACGCAGGGTTTTGCCCGCAAAGCGTGTGTCGCTGGCATTGGCCTTGATGAACGGCATGCTCATGGCCGCTGCTGCCACCGAGGCTACGCCCACGGTCTTGATGAATTGACGTCTGTTCAGATCATGCTCGCCCATTACGGACTCCCTTTGTTTTTGTAGGTATGAGGCTGGTCGCAACCGTTGCATCCGCGCGGCCAATTCAGCTTTAAACCCCCGTATTCACGGGGTTGAGCTGCGCCGACGGGTTCATCCTGAGGTCGTGCAAAACACCTGACTATCGATAAAAACTCATTGAAGCCATGACGCCAGCGCATGCCTCAACACGAGGCATGCACTCACCTTTTTCGTGCTGTCAGACAGCCCGAATCACGTGTTTGATTTCCTGGAAAGCTTGCAAGCCCCACGGCCCTAACTCGCGGCCGATGCTGCTCTGTTTGTAGCCACCCCAGGCGGTCTGCGGGAAGATCACCTGCGGCGCGTTGATCCACACCAGCCCCGCCTGCAAGGCGTTGGCGACCCGATCAGCAGCCTCGGCATTGCGCGTGACCACGCTGGCCACCAGGCCAAACTGGCTGTCGTTGGCCAGGGCAATCGCCTCGGTTTCAGAGGCAAAACTACGTACACAAATCACCGGGCCGAAAATCTCTTCACACCACAGCGCACTGTCGAGGGGCACGTCGGTGAAGATCGTCGGCTGCAAAAAATAACCGCGCGGCAGATCAGCCGGACGGTTCCCACCGCAAATTAACTTGGCACCCGCACTCAAGCCGCGATCAATGTAGCCGAGCACACGCTGGTATTGCGCCTGATTGACCAGCGCACCCATTTCCACGGCCGGGTCGAACGGGTCGGCCACGCGAATGGCTTCCGTGCGAGCCTTCAGACGCAACAGGAATTCATCGGCCAGCTCATCGGCGACCAGCACGCGGCTGGTGGCGGAACACATTTGCCCGGCGTTGAAGAAACCACCACCACAGGCCACTTCCACGGCTAGGTCGAGGTCGGCATCGGCCAGCACCAGCAGCGAGGATTTACCGCCCAGTTCCAGGCTTACGCCTTTGACGGTTTCAGCCGCGCGTTGCATGACTTGCACGCCCACCGCGTTGCTGCCGGTGAAGGAAATTTTGGCAATGCGCGGGTCCGCCGACAGTGGCGCGCCGACCGCCAGGCCGGTACCGCAGACCAGGTTGAAGACGCCAGCAGGCAAACCCGCTTCAGCGATGATCGCCGCCAGTTTCAGCTCCGGCAGTGGCGTCACTTCCGAAGGCTTGAGCACCACGCAGCAACCGGAGGCCAGGGCCGGGGCGAGTTTCCACGCGGTGGTGACCATCGGGAAATTCCACGGCACGATCAGGCCGACCACACCGGCAGGCTCACGGCGCAGACGAGCGCTGAAATCGTCACTCGGCAATTCAACGGCGCTGTCTTGTTTAGCGTCGAGGCCTTCGGCCAGACCGGCGTAATACTCGAAGGTGGCGATCACGTCATCGACATCGATGGCCGCTTCGAACAGCGGCTTGCCGTTGTTGCTCGACTGCAAGTGCATCAGTTGCTCACGACCCGCCTGCACGCCCGCCGCGATGTTGCGCAGGATCGCGCCACGCTCGGCGCCGGTGGTTTTCGACCAGCCGGCGAAGGCCTTGGTCGCCGCACTCACGGCGTGATCGACGGCCTGTGCATCGCCGCCATTGACCGTGGTCAACAAGGCTTCGGTCGCTGGGTTGATGACGCGCAGGTGTTCATTGCCCGCCGACCATTGACCGTCGATGAACAGACCGTCCAGCGTCGTAGGGAACGTCATTTCGACACCGCCTTCATCCACTGGGTCTGATCGATTTCAATCAGGGTCGGGCCTTGACGGTCGGCCGCGGAACGCAGCGCAGTACGCAATTGCTCGACGCCGCTGATCGCTTCCGCCGCGCAACCCAGTGCCTTGGCAACACCGATGAAGTCCGGGGTGTAGATGTCCACGCCAACCGGCTCGATGGCGCGGTTGACCATGTATTTCTTGATCTCTTCGTAGCCCTGGTTATTCCACAGCAGCACGATCACCGGGGTGCGCGCTTCAACGGCACTGGCCAGTTCCGGCAGGGTGAATTGCAGGCCGCCGTCACCGATCAGGCACACTACTGGAGGACGCGATCCGCCTTCAACGCTACCGCCAAGCCAGGCGCCGATAGCGGCCGGCAAGGCGTAACCGAGGGTGCCGTAACCGGTGGACGAGTTGAACCAGCGACGTGGGCGCTCGGGGTTGAACGTCAAGTTGCCGGTGTAGACAGGCTGGGTCGAATCGCCGACGAACACCGCGTCCGGCAACACGTTCAATACCGTGTCAAGGAAGAGGGTCTGGGCCAGTGTCGGGGCATCCCAATTCTGGGCGAGATCTTCACGCAAACGGGCGGCACGGGCCTGACCCCAATCGTTGCGACGCTCAGCCAGCGACTGCTGGGACAACGCACCCAACAAAGCCTGGGCGGCATTGCGCGAGTCTGACACCAGCGCCACGTGCGGCGGATAATTGCGTACGGTCTGGTCCGGGTCGATGTCCACGCGCAGCAGTTTGCCCGGGATTTCGAAACCACCGGCGAAGGTGACGTCGTAGTCGGTCTCGGCCAGCTCGGTACCGATGGCCAATACCACGTCGGCCTCGGCCACCAGTGCACGGGTCGCGACCAGGCTTTGGGTGGAACCGATCAGCAACGGGTGATTGGATTCGAGCATGCCTTTGGCATTAATGGTCAGTGCAACCGGTGCGTCCAGCAGTTCGGCAAGTTCCGTCAGCTCGACGGCGGCATCGATGGCACCGCCACCGGCGAGAATCAGCGGACGCTTGGCGCCAGCCAGCAATTGGGTCATGCGCGAAACGGCACTCGGCGATGCACCAGCGCGGTCGATATTCACCGGTACGCTGCTGAGCAGGTCATCGGCTTCTTCAACCAGCACGTCCAACGGAATTTCGATGTGCACCGGGCGCGGACGCCCGGCTTGAAACAGCGCGAAAGCGCGGGCCAGAACGCCCGGCAACTCGGACGCCGACATCAAGGTGTGGGAGAACGCTGCCACGCCGGCAACCAATGCGCCCTGGTTCGGCAGTTCATGCAGCTTGCCGCGACCACCGCCCAACTGGCTGCGCGATTGCACGCTGGAGATCACCAGCATCGGGATCGAATCGGCGTAAGCCTGACCCATCGCAGTGGTGATGTTGGTCATGCCAGGGCCGGTGATGATGAAGCACACACCCGGTTTGCCGCTGGTACGTGCATAACCGTCAGCCATGAAACCGGCGCCCTGTTCGTGACGCGGAGTGACGTGGTTGATGCTCGAACGGGCCAGCCCGCGATACAGCTCCACGGTGTGAACCCCGGGAATGCCGAACACCTGCTCGACCCCGTAATCTTCGAGTAACTTGACCAATACTTCGCCGCACGTCGCCATTGTGTTTTGCCCTTCTTGTTCGTTTGAGACGCCGGGCCTGCGCAATGTTTATGATGGGTGGGCAGGTCCAGGGATGGCCTCATTGGAACGGGCGACACGTAGCCGCAACAATGGATAAAAAGTCATACTAGCCATGTCCTCACGTCATACCTTGGATCCCAATGAAACGACTGCCTCCCCTGCCGGCGCTGCACACCTTTCTGATTACCGCGCAGTGCTGCAATTTCACCCGGGCCGCCGAACAGCTGCACATCACCCAAGGCGCGGTGAGCCGACAGATCGCCGGGCTCGAAGATCATCTGGGTTATGAGCTGTTTATCCGCCAGGCTCGCGGCCTCGCTTTGACGGCTGAAGGACGCGAGTGGCTGCCACGGGTGCAGCAGATTTTCGGACTGATCGACGAGGCGGTGGAGCAGATCGGCGAGAAGCGCGAGACCTTGCAACTCAAGGCGCCAACCTGTGTGATGCGCTGGCTGTTGCCGCGTCTTTTGCAATGGCAACGGGAGCGTCCGGACGTGCCCGTGGAACTGACCACGACGGTCAAGCACGGCGTGGATTTTCATCGCGAACAGTTCGATGCGGCGGTGATGTATGGCGCACCGCCGGACAGCACGTTGGTGTCTCAACGCCTGTTTGATGAACAACTGACACCGGTCTGTTCCAAGCCATTGCTCGAAGGTCCGGTGCCGTTGCAGACACCCGAAGATCTTGAGCGGCACATGCTGCTGCATCCCACCCGTGATGAACGGGACTGGAAGGCCTGGCTGGCCACGGCCAATGTTCGCCTGAACAATGTCAGCAAGGGTCAACACTTCGAAACCCTGGACCTGGCGATGTCGATGGCGTCTCAGGGGACAGGTGTGGCGATTGGGGACTGGTCGTTGATTGGCGATGACCTGAGCGCCGGGCGGCTGGTCATGCCGTTTGAATTGAAGGTGAAGACCGGGTTGGCGTATTACCTGGTATTGCCGCAAAAGCCCGCACCTTCGCCGAAGTTGCAGGAATTGTTGGGGTGGTTGGTGGAGCAGGCGCAGTCCCGCTGAATTGCATGGCCTGATCGTTCCCTCGCTCTGCGTGGGAATGCCTCAACGGACGCTCCGCGTTCGGCTCTGGATGGGACGCAGAGCGTCCCGGGCTGCATTCCCACGCGGAGCGTGGGAACGATCGGTGACAGGGGTTCAGTGAACTCAGTAACCGACGGCGAACCGCTGGCGAGCGTGCTTCGGCGCTTCCACTTCATCGATCATCGCGATCGCGTAATCGGCAAAGCTGATCCAGCTGCGCCCTGCACTGCTCACCAGCAAATCATCCTGGCCGATCCGAAACACACCCGTGCGCTCACCTTCAACAAACTCCGCCGACGGTGACAGGAAGGTCCAGTCCAGTTCCTGTTCCTGACGCAAGTTCTCAAGAAACAAAGCACCGGCACCCGCTTCGGCCTTGTACGCCTCGGGAAAGCCCTCGCTGTCTATCACTCGAGTGCCGTCCGGCAACAACAACGAACCGGCGCCGCCGACCACCAGCAGACGTTTCACCCCAGCGTTTTTCACCGGCCCGATGACCGCCGCTGCGGGCAGCGTCGAAAAATGCGCGGCGCTGATGACCACATCGTGACCGGCGACCGCCGCTTGCAACGCTTGGGCATCAAGCGCATCGACATTTTTGCTGACTACACCGGCGCGCTGGCCGATCTTCGACGTGTCGCGGGCGATGGCGGTGACGCTGTGACCACGACGCAGGGCTTCTTCCAACACTTGGCTGCCGGCACGGCCGGTGGCACCGATGATTGCGATGTTGCTCATGACGTTCTCCAGTTGGCTCAGTTCAGTTAATGCAGATTCGATCGTTCCCACGCTCTGCGTGTGAATGCCTCAACGGACGCTCCGCGTTCGGCTTTGGAAGGGACGCAGAGCGTCCCGGACTGCATGCCCACGCGGAGCGTGGGGACGATCATTCACCCCACTTCATCTCGCCCTTGGCGACTTTTGCGCTGAGTTCCAGCGAGCTTTCTTCGCCCAGCGTCGGGAAGCGTTTTTTCATCGCGGTGATCAGTGCGGCAGAGTCTTTGGCCTTGGCGGTTTCCTCGTCGAAAGCCTTGATGTAATCCGCCGTGAATCGCACTGCAACCAGTGAGCGGGCGCTGTCACCGAGGTAATGGCCTGGCACGATGGTGTTCGGTTTCAAGGTTTCGATGGCGTGCAGCGTAGTCAACCAGTCGGTATGAGACTGCGGGGTTTGCGTGTCGGCCATCCAGACGTGGATGTTCTCTGCCACGACCACCCCACCGACAACCGCATTGATCGACGGAATCCAGACGAAGGTGCGGTCCGGCTGTGTCCCCTCCAGCCCCACCACCTGCAACTTCTGCCCTTCCAGCATCAGGCTGTCGCCCTTGAGCACCTGCGGCACGATGGTTTTCGCCGGAACATCCGCACCCATTTTCGGCCCCCAGAACGCCAGTTTGCCGGCGACAGTGTGCTTGATGTGATCGACGGTCGGCTGCGAGGCGAGCACTTTGGCATTGGGGAACGCGGCGGTCAGGGTGTCGAGGCCGAAGTAGTAATCCGGGTCCCCGTGGCTGATGTAGATGGTGGTGAGTTGCTTGCCGCTGGCGCGGATTTTTTCGACGACTTGTTCAGCCTGGGATTTGCCGAATTGCGCATCCACCAAAATCGCGTCCCTCTCGCCACTGACCAGTACCGAAGTCACCGGGAAAATCGCCTTGTCACCGGGGTTGTAGACATCCAGCGTCAGGTTCGATGCTGCCGCCGCATGGGCCGCGAAGCCGAGCGTGGCGGTGGCCAGTAAAATGCGCTTGAGAGGGGTGAAACCGATCATGTGTTGCTCCATTGTCCGAATGCCATGCTTGGCGATGGAAGGGAGCTTAGTTGCCTGACTCAGTACAAAAAATGCGATGCTGGAACATAGTTTGTTTCTGAAAGCGTGCAAATCATGGATCGYCTACAAGCAATGCGGGTGTTCGTCACAGTGGTCGACCTCGGCAGCCAGTCGGCCGCCGCCGATCACCTGGACCTGTCACGGCCAGTGGTGTCGCGCTATCTGGCGGAACTGGAGGATTGGCTCGGCGCCCGGTTGATGCACCGCACGACCCGCAAGTTGAGCCTGACCGCGGCCGGCACCGAAATGCTGCCCCGCTGTCGGCAGATGCTCGACCTATCCACCGACATGCAAACCGCTGTCAGCAAGCCGGACGATACGCCGCGCGGGTTGCTGCGGATCAGCGTCAGCACCTCATTTGGCCAGGCACAACTGGCGGACGCCATGGCGGCTTACGTCAAACGTTACCCCGGCGTCGGCATCGACCTGCAGATGCTCGACCRCACCGTGAACCTGGTGGATGAACGCATTGATCTGGCGATCCGCACCAGCAACGACCTGGACCCGAACCTGATTGCCCGGCGGCTGACGGTCTGTCGCTCGCTGATCTGCGCCTCCCCCGCCTACCTGCGAGAACATCCGGCGCCGCAGCGGGTGGAAGATCTGAGCCAGCACAACTGCCTGACCCATTCCTACTTCGGCAAGAACCTTTGGCATTTCGAGGAAAACGGTGAGCCGGTCTCGGTGCCGGTGCAGGGCAACATCAGCGCCAACGAAACCAGTACGTTGTTGCGAGCGGCGATGGCTGGTGCGGGGGTGGCGATGCTACCGAGTTATCAGGCGGGCGTGCATATTCACAGCGGCGAACTGATCCGCCTGCTGCCCCAGGCCGAGCCCCGACAGATGAACATCTACGCGGTGTATGCCTCACGTAAACACATGCCGGCGGCGCTGCGTAGCCTGCTGGATTTTCTGGTGCTCAGATTCYCTGAAGAGCCGGAGTGGGATCTTGGCCTGTAACACTGTTCCCTTGTAGGAGTGAGCCTGCTCGCGATGGCGGTGGATCAGTCGACATCGTTGTTGTCGGGCACTCCGCTATCG
>NZ_JBFULH010000162.1:0-8399 GCF_056400445.1 Pseudomonas sp. P5_B2
CTTCTATCCACACCAGCGCCGATGGTAAACATGTGCAGATCGGCGCTAACGGCGATGCGATTTTCAAACGCTTCATGCTGATCATCGGCCGCGAAGACCTGGCCAATGACCCGGTGCTGGCCAGCAACGACGGGCGTGACAGCCGCCGCGACGAGATTTATGGCGTGATCGACCGCTGGGTCAATTCGCTGCCACTGGACACGGTCATCGAACGGCTGAATCAGGCCGACGTTCCCGCCAGCCGGATCTTCAGCGCCGAAGACATGTTCAGCGATCCGCAGTACCTGGCCCGGGAAATGTTCCTGCAGGCCAARCTCCCGGATGGCAAGGATTTCAAGATGCCCGGCATTGTGCCGAAACTTTCAGAGACACCCGGCACTTCAGAATGGGTCGGGCCACAACTGGGTGAGCACAACGAACAAGTGCTCCAGGAACTTGGCTATGACGTGCTGCAAATCGCACAACTGCACAAAGATGGGGCGATCTAAGCTGAAACGCCTGCTGTCATCAGCCATCCACTACACCTTCAACGGGTGCACAGTGGCGGTTTTCGGGTTATTGGCCGGATTGGCATCACCCGCCTGGGCGCAACCTAAAGAGACGCTTATCTGGTTGCTGCGCGATTTACCGCCAACGATGATCTTCGAGGGGCCGAAAAAAGGTCAGGGAATCATTGATCAGATGCTGCCACTGTTGATCGCCGGGATGCCGCAATATGAGCACGTCCTGATGCGGGTCAACCGCGCCCGTGGCATGCAAATGCTTCACGAAGAGTCGTTTACATGCGATCCCTCGCTTGTCTGGACCCAGGAGCGGGAACAGTGGATTGCGTATTCGATTCCGGCCTTCCGCGCCGTAAGCAACGGCCTTGTTGTACGCAAGGAAGGACGATCGTTGCTGGAACAATTTCTGATCGACGGTGAAGTCGATCTGGCGGCGCTGCTGGCCAATAGTCGAAAGAAAGTCGGCGTGGTGGCCGAGCGCAGTTACGGACAGTTCCTCGATACATTGCTAAAACAGGCACCGGCTGGCGCTCTGACGCCCCACTACGGCAACGATGCCCTCGGCAGTCTGTTGCAGATGCAGCGTCTGGGCCGATTACAGGTGGTGCTGGGTTACTGGCCGGAAATACGCTACCTGGCCCATCAAGCGCACATTGCTGATGACGACCTCGCGTTTTATCCGATCAAGGGCACGGGCAAATATCTGTCCGGGCACATCGGTTGCTCCAATACAGCCCTGGGCCGACAGGCGATCAGCGAAATAAATCGGCTATTGCGCACCCTGCCTCATGAGCGACTGGATCAGCTTTATGCCGACTGGCTCGACCCGGAAAGGCGTAAAGATTATCTGGCAGAAACCAAAGCGTTTTTCGAACATCAAGCCGAGCAATGACAAATCGCAGGCAAAAAGAAACCCCKAGAAGTGGGGAGACGACTCGGGGTCAAACGTGGTCTACATAAAGACCCGTAGCAGCAAGCTGCAAGCACCGGAGCACAATGCTTGATCCTGCTGTTGTAGGGTCTGACTGACCTTGGCGCGGGAAGGTTCCCGCAAAATCACTTCAATTTCGGCGGGCCAGGATTTTGTCCTGAGCCGCATTGCGCAATGCTGCGATGACACAAGGCTCCAGCCGTCCTTCGGCGATGAGCACATCGCGGTGCAATCCGTCGACGACGTCGGTCAGCAGACGTTTGTCGGTCAGCTGAGCCTGATTGAAGGCCCGTTCGACGACAATCGCGCCCGTCGTACTCTTCAATGTCACCAGGCATTCACCCTGGGCGCCCGACGGGGTCAGCGTGACCTGATAGGGGCTCAGCGCCTCACCGAGCAATAGACTGATACTTTCCATCTCGATCACCACTCAATAGTCCGAAAACAAAGTGCCTGGGGCCAGCTCACAATAGTGACCACCGGCCCGAGAAGAAAGTTCTGGATTTCAGGTACAGGCGCGTCGGCGCCTCTGATTGATAGAGCATGCACGGCGAAGATGACAAGGAGAAAACAACGGCTTCATTCTCCTCTTCGCCGGCTTCTGTCGGTCCAGCCTCCCAACAAACCTCGTAATTGGCCGTCGGCGCTGTAGAACGGCACTGTCCATTGGTAAACGTTCCTGACGCCATTGTGGAACATCAATTGACGTTCAATGAATTGGGGTTTGCGCGTGGCGAGTTGGGCGACAAATTCGGCATGCAGCAGTTCGGCGGTCGCTTTGGGCAGAAGGTCGAGTTCGATCAACTGTCGCCCCTGAACCTGATCGAAACGGGTCGACAAGCCTTCTTCATAACTCTTGTTGCACATGACCATCCGCCCTTCCAGATCACGCACAAACATCGGATCGGGCATCGCGTCCATCAATGCGTGCTGGAAGGCCAGTTGATCGCTGAGACTTTTCTCGGCCTTCAGACGTTGCTGGATCAACACCGTCAGACGTCGATTCCAGAGCAAGGACAACAGGCCGAACACGCTGACGATGCAAATGCCCCAGCAACCCCACTGCGTGAACCGTTGCCAGCCAGTCGGCGCGCGCACCGGGCCGATTCCGTTGAGCCACTTCAAGCGAATGGCGCGCAACTCGGCAGGCGGAAACGCTTCAAGCGCCTTGTTGAGGATGCTGAGCAATTGCGGCTGACCTTTGCGCATCGTCAGGTAGTCCGCTTCCCATTTGCCCTCAATCGCATGCCCCACCTTCAATTGCCCCGACGGGTAAAGCTGCGCGCTGATTTCGTTTTCGATCGTCGCGTAAGCTTCGCCGCTCTCGACCAGCGCCCGTGCCTCGGCGTAGGTTTTGACCGAGCGCAGCTCAATGGACGGATAATCACGACGAATCAGCGATTCCAGCGCATGCCTGGCCGGCAGCACCAGCACCTTTTTCATCAGTTGCTCCAGAGACTGGACCTTCGGTACTCCCGCCCGCCCGACAAACACCCACCCCGCCCCACCGAATGCATGGCTGAAATCCAGGAACATCTTGCGCTCATCGTTCATCGCGAGCGTTGTGCTCATGTCCGCCGTACCGCTCTCCAGTCTTTCCAGCAACTGAGCGTTTGAGAACGACTCTTCGTGGACAAACCGCAACCCTGTCATCGCACCGACGCGGTTGAGGATATCGTTGTTCAAGCCGCTCCATTGACCGTGTTCATCCTTGAACAGATACAGCGGATATTGAGTCGACGCGACGATGACTTGCGGGTTGTCGGCCATCCATTTTTGTTCTTCGGTATCCAGCTCGATCATCGTGCCAATGACAGCGCCCCTTGCCTCGGAAATCGCCAATTGCGCCGACAGCGCCGTTTGAACAAAGCCGATGGCGCTGACTAAAAACACCCAGCACACGGCCGGTTTGAACCCTCTACAAAACCGCATTGCCACTTCCTTCGTGATCAACTCACCCTTTCCTCATGGGTGAAAACGCTACAAGTGTGGCATGCAGAAATGAGAAAGCCCGTCAGGAGACGGGCTTCAAAATGTGACAGCTTTTACGGTTACAGCGGCTTGCCGCGGTTGCCATGCTGACTGACAAAGGCCTGCACGGCTTTCAGGTCGTTTGGCAACACGGTGCAACGCTCATCTCTCTCAAACAAATCAGAAAGATGTGCAGGGAGTTCGAGCGCTTTTCCTACGCCAGCCTTCTCCACTGCGTCCGGGAATTTGACCGGATGCGCCGTGCCGAGGATCACCATTGGAATATCCAGACTGCGACGGCACTCGCGCGCAGCCTTCACGCCGATGGCGGTGTGCGGGTCCAGCAGCTCGCCGGTTTGCTCATACACTTCAGCGATGGTTTCGCAGGTTTGTACGTCGTCCACGGCCAGCGAATCAAACAGTTTGCGGGCTTCGGTCCAGCGCTCTTCTTCGACACTGAAACCGCCACCTTGCTTGAAGCTGTCCATCAGCCCGGCAATTGCGGCGCCGTTGCGACCGTGCAGGTCGAACAGCAGGCGTTCGAAGTTCGACGACACCATGATGTCCATCGACGGCGACAGCGTGGCGTGCAGGGTTTCCTTGACGTACTGGTTGCCGCTCATGAAGCGGTGCAGGATGTCGTTGCGGTTGGTGGCGACGATTAACTGGTTGATCGGCAGGCCCATGTTGCGCGCCAGGTAACCGGCGAAGATGTCGCCGAAGTTGCCCGTCGGCACCGAGAAGGATACCGAACGCGCCGGGCCACCGAGCTGCAGGGCTGCGTGGAAGTAGTAAACGATCTGGGCCATGATCCGCGCCCAGTTGATCGAGTTCACCGCGACCAGACGCGTGCCTTTTAGGAAGCTCTGGTCAGCGAAGCTCGCCTTGACCATTTCCTGGCAGTCATCGAAGTTGCCTTCGATGGCGATGTTGTGGATGTTCTCGCCGAAAATGGTGGTCATCTGCCGACGCTGCACTTCGGACACGCGGTTGTGCGGGTGCAGGATGAAGATGTCGACGTTTTCGCAATGCTTGCAGCCTTCGATGGCGGCCGAACCGGTATCACCGGATGTAGCGCCGACAATCACCACACGCTCGCCACGCTTTTCCAGCACGTAGTCGAGCAGGCGACCGAGCAGTTGCAGGGCGAAGTCTTTAAACGCCAGGGTCGGGCCATGGAACAGCTCCAGCACCCATTCGTTGCCGTTCAACTGACGCAGTGGCGCGACGGCGTTGTGCGAGAACACACCGTACGTTTCTTCGAGAATCCTTTTGAAATCGGCATCGGGAATGCTGCCGGTGACGAACGGGCGCATGACGCGAAAAGCCAGTTCGTGATACGGCAGGCCGGCCCAGGAAGCGATTTCTTCCTGGGTAAAACGTGGCAGGTTTTCAGGGACGTACAGACCGCCGTCGGTGGCGAGACCGGCCAGCAGGACGTCTTCGAAATTCAGGGCCGGTGCCTGGCCGCGGGTACTGATATAGCGCATAGGGGCAAACCTTTGGTTTGAGCTTCAAGCCTCAAGCTACAAGCTGCAAGTAAAAGCCAGAGTGCCTTTGACTTGCCGCTTGGAGCTTGCTGCTTGCCGCTGTGTTAATTCAAATGTTCGACACGGATCCGTACAACCGGACCGACAACACCGGTCAACGCTTCAAGGGCGGCAATCGCGTCGTTCATGCGCTGTTCCAGCACACGATGAGTCAGCAGGATCATCGGCACCAGACCGTCATGCTCTTCCACTTCTTTCTGCATGATCGATTCGATGTTGATGCCGCGCTCCGACAGGATGCTCGCCACCTGGGCCAACACGCCCGGATGGTCCTTGGCCTGAATGCGCAGGTAGTAGGCGCTTTCGCAGGACTCGATCGGCAGGATCGGGTGCGCCGACAGCGAATCCGGCTGGAAGGCCAGGTGCGGTACGCGGTTTTCCGGGTCGGAGGTCATGGCGCGAACCACATCCACCAGGTCGGCGATCACCGACGAAGCGGTCGGCTCCATGCCAGCACCCGCGCCGTAGAACAGCGTAGAACCGGCAGCATCGCCGTTGACCATGACTGCGTTCATCACGCCGTTGACGTTGGCGATCAGGCGATCGGCCGGAATCAGCGTCGGGTGTACGCGCAGTTCGATACCCGCAGCGGTGCTGCGAGCCACACCGAGGTGCTTGATGCGGTAGCCCAGCGCTTCGGCGTAGTTCACGTCAGCGGTGGTCAGCTTGGTGATGCCTTCGGTGTAAGCCTTGTCGAATTGCAGCGGGATACCGAACGCGATGGAGGCCAGGATTGTCAGCTTGTGGGCCGCGTCGATGCCTTCAACGTCGAAAGTTGGATCGGCTTCGGCGTAACCCAGGGCTTGCGCCTCGGCCAACACGTCTTCGAAGGTTCGGCCCTTTTCACGCATTTCGGTGAGGATGAAGTTGCCGGTGCCGTTGATGATCCCGGCGACCCAGTTGATGCGGTTGGCGGACAAGCCTTCACGGATCGCCTTGATCACCGGAATGCCACCGGCCACAGCCGCTTCGAACGCTACAATCACGCCTTTCTCGCGTGCCTTGGCGAAAATTTCATTACCGTGAACGGCAATCAGTGCCTTGTTCGCGGTGACCACATGCTTGCCATTCTCGATGGCCTTGAGTACCAGCTCGCGGGCAACGGTGTAGCCGCCCACCAGTTCTATAACAATGTCGATCTCTGGGTTCGTGGCCACTTCGAAGACATCGTTGGTAATCGCAATACCGGTCGTTTGGAACTGAGGCTTTGGCGTGCGCGTGGCAATTTGTGCCACTTCGATTCCACGCCCGGCACGACGAGCAATTTCCTCGGCGTTGCGCTGAAGTACGTTGAAGGTACCGCCACCGACGGTTCCTAACCCACAGATGCCTACTTTGACCGGTTTCACTGTGAACTCCCCATAAAACGGCCGACTCAAGGTCGGCCGTGAAAACAACCGCGTGCTCGCGGTTCCCTATTAATGCCCCGGCGATGATGCTGCCGGACCATGATCGTCAAAGGCTGACCGTGACGATACGAATTTACTTCGCGCTCAGTGCCAGTTTGGCGACTTGTGGCGCAGGCTGGTAGCCCGGAATGACCTGACCGTCGGCCAAAACGATGGCCGGTGTGCCGTTCACGCCAATTGACTGACCGAGGGCGAACTGMTTGGAAACCGGGTTATCGCACTTGGCGGCCTTGATTTCCTTGCCATCGGACATTTTGTCCATGGCCGCTTTCTTGTCTTTCGAGCACCAGACCGCTTGCAGCTGTTCGTCACCCGGCGAGCCCAGGCCCTGACGCGGGAACGCGACGTAGCGCACTTCAATGCCGCGCTTGTTCAGCTCAGGCACTTCGGCGTGCAGCTTGTGGCAGTACGGGCAAGTGGTGTCAGTGAACACAGTGATGTGCGACTTGGTTTCACCGATGGCCGGATACACCACGGTGTCCGCGACCGGAATGTCATTGACCAGTTTGGAAACGCCCAGACGCTCGGTCTTCTCGGTCAGGTTGACCGGTTTGCCGTCCTTGAGCTGGAACAGGTAGCCCTGAACCACGTACTGGCCGTCGGCGCTGGCATACAACACGCGGCTGCCCTTTAGTTTGACTTCGTACATCCCTGGCAGCGGGCTGGCCGTGATGGTTTCGACAGGCACGTCGAGCTGGAGGTTTTCCAGGCTTTTACGAATGGCTTTATCGGCCGCGTCATCGGCGACGGCAAAGGTGCTGACCAACGCAATGGCGGCGGCGGCGAAAATCTGGGTCAGACGCATGAGAACTCCTGAAGGCGGACAAATGAAACGATCAGAACGCCCGTACCGAAACACCGGGTCATAACCGCCCATCTTGCAAACCGACAAAGCCTACCACATAAGGCCCCTGTGGCGAGGGGGCTTGCCCCCGTTGGGTTGCGAAGCAGCCCCATCTTGGCGATTTCGACCGGGAAATAGACCGCAGGACGACTGCTGCGCAGCCGAACGGGGGCAAGCCCCCTCGCCACAGGTTGCATTTCAATTTCGGGAACCGTGTTTAGCCGCGCGGGTGGTGCTTGGCGTGCAAGTCCTGCAAGCGTGCACGGGCGACATGAGTGTAGATCTGGGTCGTCGACAAATCGCTGTGGCCAAGCAGCATTTGCACCACCCGAAGGTCAGCGCCGTGGTTAAGCAGGTGTGTCGCGAAAGCGTGGCGCAAGGTGTGTGGTGACAGCGACTTGCCGATCCCGGCAACCTTGGCCTGGTGCTTGATGCGATGCCAGAAGGTCTGGCGGGTCATCTGTTCGCCGCGCAGGCTGGGGAACAGTACATCGCTGGGACGCCCGCCAAGCAACTCGCCACGTGCGTCGCGCATGTAGCGCTCGACCCAGACAATCGCCTCCTCCCCCATCGGCACCAGCCGCTCCTTGCTGCCCTTGCCCATCACCCTCAGCACACCCTGGCGCAAATTGACCTGCTCCAGCGTCAGGCTGATCAGCTCTGTGACCCGCAAACCACACGCATAAAGCACTTCGAGCATGGCGCGGTCACGCTGGCCGATGGCTTCGCTCAGATCCGGCGCCTTGAGCAAGGCTTCGACATCGGCCTCCGAAAGGGATTTAGGCAAAGGCCTGCCCAGCTGCGGCATGTCGACGCGCAAGGTCGGGTCAACCGCGATCAGTTTTTCGCGCAGCAAATAACGATAAAAGCCGCGCACACCCGAGAGGAATCGCGCCGTGGAACGGGGCTTGTAGTTTTGTTCCAGTCGCCAGGCCAAGTGATCGAGGATCAATTCACGGCCAGCGTTGATCAACTCCAGTCCATTCTCCTGCAGCCAGCCGTTGAATAGCGCCAGGTCGCTGCGATAGGCATCGCGGGTGTTATCGGAAAGACCTTTTTCCAGCCACAGGGCGTCGAGGAACTGGTCTATCAAGGGGTGATCGATGGCAGGCATGGGCACTCAAGACGCGCAACGTTGAAAACGCGCTTAAAAATCAAAGTGGACTGTAGGAACGGCCGCTAGTCTTTCAC
>NZ_JBFULH010000163.1:0-8396 GCF_056400445.1 Pseudomonas sp. P5_B2
GTCCAGCCGCAGCCGCTGGAAGTGCAGGCCGACGGCTCGCTGGACCTGGCCCACGTTGCCGCCGCGATCAAGCCGGACGATTTCCACTTCGCTCGCACCCGATTGCTGGCGCTGGAAAACACCATGCAAGGCAAAGTGCTGCCACTTGAGTACCTGGCGCGGGCCCGAAGCTTTACCCGTGACCATGGGTTGCAGCTGCATCTGGACGGTGCGCGGTTATATAACGCAGCCGTCAAACTGGGTGTTGATGCCAAGGTAATCACACAGCACTTCGATTCCGTTTCGGTCTGCCTGTCCAAAGGCCTGGGTGCGCCAGTCGGTTCGGTGTTATGCGGCTCTGCCGAGTTGATCGGCAAGGCGCGCCGTTTGCGCAAAATGGTCGGGGGTGGCATGCGTCAGGCCGGGCTTCTGGCCGCCGCGGGTTTGTATGCTCTGGATAACAATGTCCAGCGTCTGTCCGATGACCATGCCAATGCTCAATTCCTCGCCGAAGGCTTGCGTGCAGCGGGTTACGACGTCGAACCGGTGCAAACCAACATGGTTTACGTGCACATGGGCGACAGGGCCGAAGCCATCAAGACGTTCGCCGCCGAGCGAGGGATCAAGTTGAGTGCGGCAGGGCGTCTGCGTATGGTCACGCACATGGACGTCAGCCGTGAGCAAATCGAGCAGGTCGTCGCGGCATTCGTCGACTTTTTGCGCAAGTGATAGCGTTAGCCGTCCAATTGACTGCCTGTAACGTACAAACACACTGTACCTAGTCACTAACGCCGATATAATGCGGCCCTTTGCCGTCGCTTCGTCTGTTGACGTTTCGAACAGGCCTTTGGCCGCAGCCTCCGTGGAAGAACCTAATGAAAAGCGCAGAAATCCGTGAAGCCTTCCTTCGCTTCTTCGAAGAGCAAGGCCACACCCGTGTAGCCTCCAGCTCTTTGATTCCGGGCAACGACCCAACCCTGCTGTTCACTAACGCGGGGATGAACCAGTTCAAGGACTGCTTCCTGGGCCAGGAAAAACGCGCGTACACCCGCGCGGTCAGCAGCCAGAAATGCGTGCGCGCCGGCGGTAAGCACAACGACCTGGAAAACGTCGGTTATACCGCTCGTCACCACACTTTCTTCGAAATGCTGGGCAACTTCAGCTTCGGTGATTATTTCAAGCGTGACGCCATCACCTACGCCTGGAACTTCCTGACGTCCGACCAATGGCTGAACCTGCCGAAGGAAAAGCTCTGGGTCACCGTCTACGCCAGCGATGACGAGGCATACGACATCTGGACCAAGGAAATCGGCGTGCCAGCCGAGCGCATGGTTCGTATCGGCGACAATAAAGGCGCGCCGTACGCGTCCGACAACTTCTGGACCATGGGCGATACCGGCCCGTGCGGCCCTTGCACCGAGATTTTCTACGATCACGGCGCCGACATCTGGGGCGGCCCACCGGGTTCGCCGGAAGAAGACGGTGACCGTTACATCGAAATCTGGAACAACGTGTTCATGCAGTTCAACCGCACCGCCGATGGCGTGTTGCACCCGCTGCCAGCACCATCGGTCGACACCGGCATGGGCCTGGAGCGGATCAGTGCCGTGCTGCAGCACGTTCACTCGAACTATGAAATCGACTTGTTCCAGAGCCTGCTGATCGCTTCGGCCAAGGCCATTGGTTGCACCAACGACGCTCAGGCTTCCCTGAAAGTCGTGGCTGACCACATCCGCTCCTGCGGCTTCCTGATTGCCGATGGCGTGCTGCCTTCCAACGAAGGTCGCGGCTATGTACTGCGCCGGATCATTCGTCGCGCTTGCCGTCACGGCAACAAACTGGGCGCCAAAGGTAGCTTCTTCTACCAGATCGTTGCGGCCCTGGTCGCCGAGATGGGCGAAGCCTTCCCTGAGCTGAAATCCCAGCAGGCGCACATCGAGCGCGTTCTGAAAGCTGAAGAAGAGCAATTCGCCAAAACCCTGGAGCAGGGCCTGAAAATCCTCGAACAGGATCTGGCTGACCTCAAAGGCGACGTGGTGCCGGGCGACGTAGTGTTCAAACTCTATGACACCTACGGCTTCCCGATGGACCTGACCGGCGACATCGCTCGCGAGCGTAGCCTGACCATCGATGAAGAAGGTTTCGAGCGTGAAATGGAAGCCCAGCGCGTCCGTGCCCGTTCCGCCAGCTCCTTCGGCATGGACTACAACAGCCTGGTCAAGGTTGATGTGGCCACCGAATTTACCGGCTACAAAGCGACCAGCGGTTCGGCGAAAATTGTCGGTCTGTATAAAGATGGCCAAGCGGTCGATGTATTGAGTGAAGGCGAAGAGGGCGTGATCGTCCTGAACCAGACGCCTTTCTACGCGGAATCGGGTGGTCAGGTGGGTGACTGCGGTTACTTGCAGGCCGGCACTTCGCGTTTCGACGTGCGTGATACCACCAAGACCGGTGGCGCGTTCCTGCACCACGGTGTGTTGGCTTCGGGCAGCTTGACGATCGGTGCTCCAGTGGAAGCTCACGTTGAAGCCGACGTGCGTCACGCGACATCGCTGAACCACTCGGCAACTCACTTGCTGCACGCTGCATTGCGTCAGGTGCTGGGCGATCACGTTCAGCAGAAAGGCTCGTTGGTCGACAGTCAGCGCCTGCGCTTTGACTTCAGCCACTTCGAAGCCATCAAGCCTGAGCAGTTGAAGGCTCTGGAAGACATCGTCAACGCCGAGATTCGCAAGAACTCCGCCGTTGAAACCGAAGAAACCGACATCGAAACCGCCAAGCAAAAAGGCGCCATGGCGCTGTTCGGCGAGAAGTACGGCGACAACGTGCGCGTGCTGAGCATGGGCGGTGATTTCTCGGTTGAGCTATGCGGTGGTATCCACGTCAACCGTACCGGCGACATCGGCCTGCTGAAAATCATCAGCGAAGGCGGTGTGGCGTCGGGCGTGCGTCGTATTGAGGCAGTCACCGGTGCTGCGGCGCTGGCCTATTTGAACGCAGCTGAAGAGCAACTCAAGGAAGCGGCCAACCTGGTAAAAGGTAGCCGCGACAATCTGATCGACAAGCTGTCGGCTGTGCTGGAGCGCAACCGTCTGCTGGAGAAGCAACTCGAGCAGTTGCAAGCCAAGGCTGCCAGTGCGGCGGGCGACGATCTGTCGGCCTCTGCGCTGGACGTCAAAGGCGTGAAGGTACTGGCCGTGCGTCTGGACGGTCAGGATGGCAAGGCGCTGCTGGCGCTTGTCGATCAACTGAAAAACAAACTCGGCCGCGCAGTGATCCTGCTCGGCAGTGTCCATGAGGAAAAGGTCGTGCTGGTTGCAGGCGTGACCAAAGACCTGACTGGCCAACTCAAAGCCGGTGATTTGATGAAGCAAGCCGCTGCGGCAGTGGGYGGGAAGGGCGGTGGTCGTCCAGACATGGCGCAGGGCGGCGGTACAGACGCTGGCGCTCTGGATGCAGCATTGGCCCTGACCGTTCCATTTGTAGAGCAGGGTTTATAAGGCCGTGTTTCCGGCCCGCGGTCTAGTCGCGGGCCAGAACGCTGTTTGAGTGATAATTTGGGCGCCCTTCATGGGCAGAGGCGGCTTTGAAATGGCTTTGATCGTACAGAAATTTGGAGGCACCTCGGTCGGCACTGTCGAGAGAATCGAGCAGGTCGCCGACAAGGTTAAGAAATTCCGCGATGCCGGCGATGACCTGGTGGTTGTGCTGTCTGYAATGAGCGGCGAAACCAACCGTCTGATCGATCTGGCCAAGAAAATCAGTGGCGACGACCAACCTGTTCCTCGCGAACTGGATGTGATCGTCTCCACCGGTGAGCAGGTGACGATTGCACTGTTGGCCATGGCGCTGATCAAGCGTGGCGTGCCTGCGGTGTCCTACACCGGTAACCAGGTACGGATCCTGACTGATAGCGCGCACAATAAAGCGCGTATCTTGCAGATTGACGACCAGAAGATTCGTGGTGATCTGAAGGCCGGTCGCGTGGTGGTTGTCGCCGGGTTCCAGGGCGTCGACGAGCACGGCAACATTACTACCCTCGGTCGTGGCGGTTCCGACACCACCGGCGTGGCGCTGGCAGCAGCCTTGAAGGCTGATGAATGCCAGATCTACACCGACGTCGATGGTGTCTACACCACCGACCCGCGTGTGGTGGCCGTGGCCCAGCGCCTGGACAAGATTACCTTCGAAGAGATGCTGGAAATGGCCAGCCTCGGTTCCAAGGTGTTGCAGATCCGTGCGGTCGAGTTCGCCGGCAAGTACAACGTTCCGCTGCGCGTACTGCACAGCTTCAAAGAGGGTCCGGGCACCCTCATTACTATTGATGAAGAGGAAACCATGGAACAGCCGATCATTTCCGGTATCGCTTTCAACCGCGATGAAGCCAAGCYGACCATCCGTGGCGTGCCAGACATCCCGGGCGTTGCCTTCAAGATTCTCGGYCCGATCAGTGCCGCGAACATCGAAGTCGACATGATCGTGCAGAACGTTGCGCACGATAACACCACCGACTTCACCTTCACCGTGCACCGCAACGACTACCAGGCGGCGCAAACCGTGCTGGAAAAAACCGCTGGCGAGCTGGGTGCCCGTGAAGTCATCGGCGACACCAAGATCGCCAAGGTCTCGATCGTCGGCGTTGGGATGCGCTCCCACGCAGGCGTTGCCAGCCGCATGTTCGAAGCACTGGCCAAGGAAACCATCAACATCCAGATGATCTCTACGTCAGAAATCAAAGTCTCCGTCGTGATCGAAGAGAAGTACCTGGAACTGGCTGTGCGCGCCCTGCACACGGCTTTCGAACTGGACGCGCCAGCCCGACAGGGCGAGTGATGCGTTTGCCGAAGGGCGCGGTCTGACCGCGCCTTTTGTTTTTTTGAATAGCGCGACCCAAGACTGTTCTTTTGCGCGCGCTGGTCAATACTCAGGCATGTAGGGCTGCGATCATTCTGGTTGTGGGTCGAGTGCCTTTTTTTTGCAGACTGTTGTCCCTGAAATGAAATGCGTTAGGAGAAAGGTATGCTGATTCTGACCCGGCGGTGCGCTGAAAGCCTGATTATTGGTGATGGCGAAATCACCGTGACCGTGCTCGGCGTCAAAGGAAATCAAGTGCGTATCGGTGTGAACGCCCCGAAAGAGGTTGCTGTACACCGTGAAGAAATTTACCTGCGTATAAAGAAAGAGAAGGACGAAGAACCAAGCCATTAATTTTTATCGTTTTTTATGTTTGCAAACGGGGAAAAGGTTGGTTAAGATACGCCCCGTGTTGCGGAGAGCTGGCCGAGTGGCCGAAGGCGCTCCCCTGCTAAGGGAGTACACCTCAAAAGGGTGTCGGGGGTTCGAATCCCCCGTTCTCCGCCATTATTTGCGTAGTACGTTGTAATCTGGCTTCTTCGGTAAGTTGTTGAAATTACTAGAAAAAGTGTTTGACATAGAGATTAGACGGCCTATAATGCGCGGCAACAAATGCACTCGTAGCTCAGCTGGATAGAGTACTCGGCTACGAACCGAGCGGTCACAGGTTCGAATCCTGTCGAGTGCACCAAACAACAAAAAGCCCGCGTTTAACGCGGGCTTTTTGCCGTCTGGAGTTTGGCTTTTCCTTTCGTGCATCCCTTCTCATCAAACTCGACGTGCGCGCTACGACCTCGCTTGGTGTCGTAGCGGTAGCTTGTAGATGAATTCCTGATACTGACCTTGTCTGGCTTGCCGAGAGCGCTCTCGACGTCCTGCTGGCTCATGCCGGCAACGACACGTTGATTGATGATCGCTGTGCGTCGTTCCTTGGCGTTGATCAGGTTCCGGCATTTGTCCTCGGCCTGACCCACGATGGTCGGCGCTCTCCTTTTGTTTTTCATATCCGATGGTTCACCTGTTTCGGCGCTTGGTATGAGTGCCACCGTGCTGCCAGGCGTGAACGTGCGCACATCCTGCAAAGACAGTTGCTCTCCGGCCGTGCAGCTCAACGTGGTGAAGGTAATCTGCCCGTTGGGGGCCTCGCATCGGTGAACAGTCTCTGCCTGCAGTCGAAGCGGCAGGCAGAGCAGGGTGGTCAGCAAAAAATAGTAAGCAATCGGTGGCATTTCACGTCCTCCATGACGGTCGATAGCAAGGGTAGCTGCTACATTTTTCGAGGGTGGTGTGTTTTCTTTTCAGAATGAGTCGTCGCAATTGGATAGATAAGGTAGCGCTCAGGTTTGTCTTGCAAGCGCTTGTTTCACCCACGATTTTTTAACGTTTAAAACCGTTGGGCGGTGTATCATTGCGCCCGTCAGCCCCGCCGGGGCTTGTGGAATACCTCCATGGACTTACCCAGTAGTTACTCAGTACCCCGTTTTACCAATCATGAATTGACTGATTGATCCTTCCGGCGTGCCCCGCTGCTGGGAGTGGAGTTCGCCTATGTCCGAAGTTGAAGTAAAGAAAACGCAAGAAAGCCTGCAGGACCGCCTCGCTCAAGTTGTTGAGCTGTTGCAGCGTCAGCGGGTCATCGAAGACCTGACTCATCGCCAGGAAGGTCCCCATCACGATCGGGTCGAGAACCTGGTTCACCGGCAAAATCTCGTCGAGCTGCAACGCAAGCTCGATGATCTGCACTCCGCCGACGTCGCCTATATCCTTGAAGCGCTGCCGCTGAACGATCGTCTGACGCTTTGGCAATTGGTCAAGGCAGATCGCGACGGCGACATCCTGCTCGAAGTATCCGACTCGGTCCGTGAAACCMTGATCGCCGACATGGACGATCATGAGCTCTTGGCGGCGGCCAAGGACATGGATGCCGACGAACTGGCTGACCTGGCTTCCGAGCTGCCGCGAGACGTCGTCCACGAGCTGATGGAAACCCTCGATGGTCAACAGCGTGAGCGCGTTCGCTCCGCGTTGTCCTATGACGAGGAGCAGGTCGGTGCACTGATGGACTTCGAGATGGTGACCATCCGTGAGGATGTCAGTCTCGAAGTGGTTCTGCGTTACCTGCGCCGCCTCAAGGAGCTCCCGAGCCATACCGACAAATTGTTTGTGGTCGACTATGACGGCGTGCTCAAGGGCGTGTTGCCGATCAAGCGTTTGCTGGTCAACGATCCGGAAAAACAGGTTTTGGACGTCATGGCCAGCGATCCGGTGAGTTTTCACCCGGACGAAGATGCCTACGACGCTGCTCAGGCGTTCGAACGTTACGACTTGATCTCGGCACCCGTGGTCGACAAGAACGGCAAGCTGATCGGTCGTCTGACCATCGATGAAATGGTCGACCTGATTCGTGAAGAGAGCGAAAACGAAGTTCTCAACATGGCGGGTCTGCGTGAAGAAGAAGATATATTTGCGTCAGTCTGGAAATCCCTGCGTAACCGTTGGGCATGGCTGGCGGTGAACCTGATTACCGCGTTTATTGCATCCCGGGTGATCGGTCTGTTTGAAGGCTCCATCGAAAAACTGGTCGCACTGGCGGCGTTGATGCCGATCGTGGCCGGTATTGGGGGCAATTCCGGTAACCAGACCATCACTATGATCGTTCGGGCCATGGCACTGGATCAGGTGAGTACCGGCAATACCTCGCGACTGATGCGCAAAGAACTGGCGGTCGGTTTGATCAATGGCCTGGTCTGGGGCGGGGTGATTGGCGTGGTGGCCTTCATGTTGTACGGCAGTTGGTCCCTTGGCGTGGTCATGACTGCCGCCATGACGCTCAATCTATTGCTGGCGGCGTTGATGGGGGTGTTGATTCCGATGACCTTGGCGCGGCTAGGGCGCGACCCGGCGATGGGGGCGAGTGTGATGATTACCGCCATGACTGACAGCGGTGGTTTCTTCATCTTCCTCGGGCTGGCGACGATTTTCCTGCTCTGACTTGCCCGCTTGCAGAAACCCGCCCATCGGCGGGTTTCTTTTTGCCAAATTTCAGGCAAAAAAAAGCCAGCGATTATGCTGGCTTGAACTTTCGGGTTGAATCAGGAGGCGTCTGCGGTCAACTCGGCGTCATGAGCGATCAGCGAAACAAGTGCGTTTTGCTGGCGGTGGGAAAGTTGACGGAAGCGTTGCAGCAATTCGCGTTCGTGCAGTGACAGCTCCGGGCTGTCCAGGCGCATGCTCAGTTCTTCGCCCAGTGCGCCTTCTTGAATAAGACTCTGCTCAAGGCGCGCAATGATTTCGGAATTCATGCTGCGATGATGATTGCGAGCCACCTCGGCAATGCGTTCACGCATTCCGTCTGGCAGACGTACGACGAACTTGTCAGCCGTACGGCTGGAATAAATTGCCTGTTTCAATGGGCGCATATATTTAACCGGGTTAGTTCAGGGGAGCGGTTCTCGGGATTGGCCGCAGGATGTCTGTTAGGACAAGCTCACTGGCCAAATGTTCAACCTGAATTGAGCGAGGCGCGCATCATGCCTCAAGGAAGCCATATGGTTGGCGTCAAT
>NZ_JBFULH010000164.1:0-8390 GCF_056400445.1 Pseudomonas sp. P5_B2
GTGCTATTGCTGATGCGCACCGCGAGCCATGCGTCCAGAACGGGTTATCGCCACGAGGGATAAGCCAGGCCCATTTCTATGGTGAAAATACTTTCATTCTGAGATTTGCGGCACGCGCGTGTCCTGTTTCGTGCAGATGAATAAACCTGCATCAATCTACGAAGCGTATTCGCACGCCTTCATTTTCCAGTAGACGGATCGACATGCAAACTACCATCGCATCAACCAGTCCAATACACCGCGCTCGCGATCGAATTCTTGACGCTGCGCTGGAACTCTTTGCCACTCGCGGCTTTCAGGCAGTCGGCTTGCGAGATCTGGCGAGCTACCTGGGATTGCATGCCGGATCGCTATACCATCACATCGATAACAAACAAGCCTTGTTGTTCGAGCTCATAGAGTCCGGCTTATTGGATTTATTGCAGGAAACGAAGCGTCGGATGAAAAATGCACGAAGCCCTTGCGATCGACTAAATTTATTTATTCAAGCCTTCGTCAAATTCAATTTTAATGAAAAACATAAGCTGGCTCTGATCACCAGTGAATTTGCGAATCTTAATGAAGAACAACAGAATCGGATTACTCAGCTGAAAAACATATACTCGTCACTTTTAAGCAGTGTTATCGCTTATGAGCGCGACGAGAAAGAAACGTTGAATGGCGACATCTGCCCACTCACAAATACCGCAGTCATCATTCTATTTGGGCAGTCRCAGTGGTACAACCCTGAAACAACCGAGTTACAACTAACAGAAACACTCACAACTATTTTTACTCGCATGACTGGCAACTACAGCAGCGACTAAAGATGGATTTATCTTCGCACCGCCTATCGCAAAATCACTCATCAAACGGCCGTCGGCGCTTTCCGCCGACGTAGCACGAATGCGTTTTTACACACCATCCATCAGTTCGATCCCGCACACGGAACAAGCCACTAAACTCCACAAGGGGGATGAAATCAACGCACCTCAAATCAGGAGATCTGTGATGAACAGAACATCTTGGCTGGCGTTGGTAGTAGCGGCAGGAGCGATTTCAGGTTGCGCGAGCAGAACCGAGATTGTTGATGTCCCGTTGCAGGCTACCCCACAAAACGCTGAGCATATCGCTCGAGCCAACCTTAGCCCGGTGGGCAATCAAACCAGCATCTGGTTCACCATCGGTGGTGTTCCCCCGGACTTGGCCATACCTAGCCGCCTTGACACCGCTATCTATGCTGGCTCGTGCCAGCAGTTGGGCGCACAACCGGCGTACAAGACCCATCAGGCAAACAGTGTCGATTATCCATCGATAGCGTCGCGAACCCAGTACTGGGCCCAGGCACCGGTGGCGCTGAACGAACTGACCAAGGGTAAATATGCCTTGCTCGTTCGCACCAGCCCGGCAGACGGCAGCCGTCCTATTTTCTGTGGCAACATCAGCGCTGGCTAGGGGCGCATCGAGCAAGCTGTTCGGTACCGTGGCCTGTGCAACTTCCGACAGGCTGCGGTGATTCGTCCATCAGTGCTCCCTCATCCGACTGACGAGACCTTGTACGAGCTGCTCCGCCGTCATTGTAATCAGGGTGACCACTCGTTTAGGGTAATCCCAGTCTGCTCCGCCAAATCCCCCCATGGCATTACACTGAAATCCATCAATGGCCATACTGGAATGCAGTCAGAATTCCCAATCTCGATCGCCCGTGCATCACGTGCGAACCGGGGCAAAAACGGGGGTAGCCAAGAACTTTCTTGGCCTCAAAGCACCGTCCTGGAGCCCAGTAAAAATGTTTTGGGGGGGATCCGGATAGCCTTTAAAAAACCTGCTGAGTAGACATGAAAGCCCCGTATTTCCTAATTGAAGCACCTAAGTGAGGATGCCGACCATGAAGGTCATTATTGAGGACTGGGAAGGTGACGGTGCAATCCGAATTCCCGATGARGCTCTGCAGGARTTGGAACTRGACGTCGGCGACGCKGTGTACCTGAYAGAAGAATTTGTYGGCAACACGCGCTGCCTGGTCCTGTCAAAAAAGCCGAAAATCGCGGATCGAATAGACGAGCTCACAGAAACCTGGGATAGCGAACGGGCACGATAGCGCTTAGGACAAATGAGGAAGAAATCCTCTCCTGCTCGACCTCTATCGCCTCAGTCCAACGAGACAGCAAACGCGACAATGTCATTCTGCATTCAACCGGGTCGTGAAATACCGTGATGGCGCAGTTTGCGATAGAGCGTATTGCGGCTGATCCCCAGGCGGGTGGCAACACGGGCGATATGCCAGTGTTCCGCCTCAATCAACGTCAGCAGCGTCTGCCGTTCGGACACTCCAAGCGGATTTTCGGCCAACGCGACTGTCGCTGGTACTGTCGGCAGCAACTCCGCCAAGTCATCCAGAGTGACACGCCCCTCCAACGACAACGCTACCAGTGTGCGCAGACACGTACGCAGCTGCCGGACATTGCCCGGCCAAGGCTGCGTCAGCAAGCGCTCTCTGACGCCGGCCTCCAGCCGGATCCTTGCACCTTTAGTCTCTTCGCGCAGCAGAAGGTCGAGCAGACTGCCCTTGTCTGATCGTTCGCGCAGTGGCGGGAGTTGCACGGCAAACCCGGCAACTCGATAGAAAAGATCCTCGCGAAAGCGCCCTTCGGCTACACAGGCGTGAAGATCCTGATGGCTGGCACTGATGAGGCGTACGTCGAGCGGACTCGCCGTCGCGCCGCCGAGCGGCACGACTTGCCGTTCTTCCAACACACGCAGCAGGCGAGTCTGTAAAGCGAGTGGCATATCGGCGATCTCATCCAGGAAAAGAATGCCGCCGTGGGCCTGCTCCAGCTTACCAATCATCCCGTCCTTGCGTGCGCCAGTGAAGCTACCGCCGCGATAACCGAACAGCTCGCTTTCGATCAGCGTTTCTGGAATGGCCGCGCAATTGATCGCTACAAAAGGCTGGTTCGCTCTTGAGCTGGCGCGATGCAGCGCCGCTGCAAAAGCTTCTTTGCCGGTACCGGTTTCCCCCTGTAAAAACACCGGGACGTCACGCTCCAAAACGCGCAGTGCGCGAGCAAAGCCGCGTTGCAGGCGTTGGTCTTCCAGACACACGCGCACGTCGTTGATTTTGGGGGTCGCAGGAATGACTAAAGGTGTTTGGCGTAAAGGTTCTCGCAACTGTCCATAAAACAAACGTCCGTCAACCAGCCGCATTGGCCAACAGACACTCGGGTGTGCGCTGGCCTGACTCACCACCTGTTCGATAGGCGTTTCCAAAAGCGTCGTCAGCGATTGTCCGACCACTTGGTCACGGCTGAGGCCCAATAGATCCAGCGCAACTTGATTGACTGAACAGATGCGGGCACCCTCGTCGAAACTGAGCAGACCTTCACCCAGCAGCCCAACGAAGCCTGCCTCAGGGTGGAAGCGCAGCAAGTATCGCTGCGGATCATGCCCCAAGAAAAAACAACTCTCGATCAACTTGGCAGACAGGTTGGTCAACGCCATAGCCTGGAAGTGTTGCTGAAGACTGTGGTCCTCTCGCACAGAAGAGAGGTTGAGCACGGCAAGCAACTCTCCCCTGGCATCAAATATCGGGCTCGCTGAACAGGTCAAGCCGACGTGTTTGCCACTGAAATGTTCATCACGACGGATGGTGACGTGCTGCCGCTCGACCAGGCAGGTACCGACACCATTGGTGCCCTCGTAATCCTCGCTCCATACCGAGCCAAGCCACAGTCCGGAACGCTGGAACTCGGCTCGCTCGGATTCGTTGAACACACTGTCGATCGCAACACCGCGAGCATCGGTGAGCAGCACCACGTGGCCGTCACGCCCGAGCTGTTGGTGCAAACTGTTCATCTGCCAGTGCGCCACGGCAATGATGTGTTCCAGTGGCGCGCGGTGATCCTGCAAGCGTGGTTGTTCAACCACATTAGGCGCGCGGCGGCTGGCGGGATCGAGCTGATACTGATCCAGGCACCGGCGCCAGGATCGTGTGATGGCCAGGTCAGCGGTTGGGCTGTGGCTGGCGATAGTGCCCTGCACGGCTTGTAGCACTTGTTGTGCATGGGCGTTGATCAAGGCCGGCTTCATTGTTCTTTTTCTCCGCTACGGTCAGGACACGGGGCTGTTTGCAGCTTATATGAAAAGACTGCAACCAGCGCTGTTTGCGCCAGGTGACACTCTGTCATCCGCCAATCTCAGAATCGTGACAGAGTTGCGAATCAAAGTCTGAGCAACACTGCAGCAGCCGCTCTGCGATGGGGCTTTGGCAAAGATGGCCCGGCCCTTGCTCTGGGGCAAGTTGTTACAAAAACAACAATAACGGGAGAAGCCCCCATGAACATCGCTATCGAAACACCGCTGCTAACGCCAACTGATCAGCTCGCAGCTTGGGTCGAAAACCTCAAGGAGCGTCTCGTCCAACGTGATGTGGATGGCGCTCTCGAACTATTTGCCGAAGAGTGTTATTGGCGCGACCTGCTACTTTTCAGCTGGAACTTAGTGACCTTGGAAGGCAAGCCTGCCATCCGGGACATGCTCGAAACACGCCTCGACCAGACTCGCCCTGAGAGGTGGAAAGTGGATGGTGAGGCGACGCTGAATAACGGTGTGCTCGAAGGCTGGATCAGCCTCGAAACCGAAGCGGCGCGAGGTAAAGGCTACGTGCGCCTGAAGGAAGGCCTGTGCTGGACGCTGCTGACGACCATGCGCGAACTCAAGGGTTTTGAAGAACCCAGCGGCCGCCGTCGGCCGATGGGTGCCAGTCATGGCCACGCCCACGCCGACAAACGCAACTGGCTGGAGCGCCGACGCGATGAAGAAGCTTCGCTAGGTATCACCACCCAACCCTATTGCCTGATCGTGGGCGGCGGCCAAGGGGGGCTGGGGCTCGCTGCGCGGCTCAAGCGAATGGGCGTGCCAACCCTGATCGTCGACAAGGCGGAGCGTCCTGGCGATCAGTGGCGCGGTCGCTACAAGTCGCTGTGTCTGCACGACCCTGTCTGGTATGACCATATGCCTTACCTGCCCTTCCCCGATCACTGGCCAGTCTTTACACCAAAAGACCAGATTGGCGACTGGCTGGAAATGTACACCAAAGTCATGGAACTCAATTTTTGGCCGCGCACAGAATGCGTGAGCGCCAGCTTTGACGAGCAAAGTGGCACCTGGAAGGTTGAAGTGCAGCGCGATGGCGAGCGTGTGACGTTACGGCCTACCCAGTTGATCCTCGCCACCGGCATGTCTGGCGTACCCAATGTTCCTGGTTATCCGGGTGCCGAGGTTTTCAATGGCCAGCAGCATCATTCCAGCCGCCATCCCGGCGGAGACGCCTGGAGTGGCAAGCGCGCGGTGGTCATCGGGGCGAACAATTCGGCTCACGATATCTGCGCCGACCTGGTGGAGAACGGCGCCGAGGTAACCATGGTGCAACGCTCGAGCACCCACATCGTGCGTTCCGACAGTTTAATGGATCTTGTCTTCGGCGGGCTCTACTCCGAAGACGCCCTGGAGACGGGTTTGACCACGGACAAGGCTGACATGCTGTTCGCCTCGATCCCCTACAAGGTAATGCCTGGCTTTCATCAACCCATCTTTGAAGCAATCAAAGAGCGTGACAAGGATTTCTACGAGCGTTTGGCCAAGGCCGGCTTCATGCTCGACTTCGGTGACGACGACTCAGGCCTTTTCATGAAATATGTGCGCCGTGGCTCTGGTTACTACATCGACGTCGGTGCCTCGGAACTGATCGCTAACGGCACGATCAAGCTCAAGAGCGCACCAGGCCTGGGTGTCGAACGCATCGAAGCAGATGCCGTGGTACTCAACGATGGCAGCCGGTTACCGGCAGATCTGATCGTCTACGCCACAGGCTATGGCTCAATGAATGGTTGGGCGGCGAAACTGATTTCCCAGGAAGTAGCTGACAAGGTCGGGCGCTGCTGGRGCTTGGGTTCTGGAACCACGAATGATCCTGGCCCGTACGAGGGCGAACTGCGCAACATGTGGAAGCCAACACAGCAGGAAAACCTCTGGTTCCACGGTGGCAACCTGCATCAGTCACGGCATTATTCGCTGTATTTGGCGCTGCAGTTAAAAGCGCGCTTCGAAGGCATCGACGCATCCGTCTACGGCCTTGCCGAGAGCCACCACACTGGCTGAGTCAAATGGCGCCCAGCCGTGGTTGGGCGCTTCTCCACAACGCCCTGGAACGGGTGACCGTAGCTGGACGCAAGGATACAAGCCGGTGGGGATGGCGCTGTTAGCGCCATTCCTGAGGTGCTAATGGCGAGAACCGGACTACCGCGTCGGCTGCGTTTGCGTCACCGTCAACGGCACTGCGGAAAACACCGTGGTATCCGTGAACTTTTCCACGTCGACGCGATGGGGAAAGATCTTCTTTTCCACGAACAGGTCATCGACTTTCTGCAAGGCCTGGACATCCCGTGGCTCGACCGGTAACAGCGATTCGTCGCCCCAGCTTCGCAGACGTTTCGAGACGTCCAGCGGCACATCGTTGACCTTGGCGAAGACCCGCGCGTACTCCTCGGGGTTCTGCCGAGCCCACTCGAAAGCCTTGGCAAAGCGTTGCAACACGTCACTGAGCGCCTTGCGCTTGAGCGGGTCGGCGAGGACTTCATCAGAGGCGGTAATGAACGTCAGGCCGGTATTGATGCCCTCCCCGGTGATCAGCACACGCGCGCCTTGCTGTTCGGCAAACGCCTGGTAGATACCGAAGGTGGCACAGGCTTCGATTTTCCCGGCGTTGAACGCAGACAAGGCGTCGGTCGGCAACACGAACCCGATGTTGACATCCTTCTCATCAACCCCGGCATTGGCCAGTGCACGAATCAACAGGTATTGAGAAATGCTGCCTCGAGCCGACGACACCACGACGTTTCGGCCTTTCAGATCCGCCACTTTTGTAATGGTCGAATCGGCTGGCACCAGGATCGCAATGCTCCTGGATTGACTGCGCCGTACCGCGACGATACGCAACGGCGTGCCCCCGGTAGCCGCGGCAAGGACCGGCGTATCACCGGCCGGCCCCAGATCGACGGCGCCCGCGCGCAAGGCTTCAAACAACGGCGCGGCCCCCTGGAAGTTGGCCCACTCGACCTTATAGTCGATGCCCTCCAGCGCATTCGCCGCCTCGACTACGGTGCGCAAACCTTTGGCCTGATCACCCAGCACCAGCGTCACACCGGACAAGTCTGAACGCTTAGTGGATGTCGTTTTGCTTTCGACCGACTCACCGCAACCGCCGAGCAGCAACGCGGCCGCTGAGAGCAATACCACCGCAGATTTCCTTACGCGTATCGACATGACAGAGCATCCCTGTATCAAAAAAAATTTGAATTTGTATTAACCATGGGCGAAACGCCGGACGGTACTGATGGGGGCCTGGAGCTCGGCGACAACCGCGGACTCCACTTCAACACCCAGCAAATTCAGCAGACGCGCGCGGATAGCCTGGAAACCCGGTTGTCCAGTGTCGCGAGCCCGGGGTAGATCGATAGACACCTGTTCGGCGATCTTGCCGTTGGCCAGCACGATGACCCGATCGGCCAGCAAGATCGCTTCATCCACGTCATGGGTGACCAGCAATACCGCTGGGGTGTGTTTGCGCCACAACTCGATGATCAGCCGATGCATGCGAATCCGGGTCAACGCGTCGAGTGCGGCGAACGGTTCATCGAGCAACAACAGCTTGGGCTCGCGCACCAGACCACGTGCCAGTGCCACACGTTGAGCTTCGCCGCCGGAGAGCGTGGCCGGGTAAGCGTCCAGCCGATGGGCCAGCCCCACTTCAGTCAAGGCTTGCACGGCGCGAGCCTTGGCGTTGGGGATGTGCAGCCCGAGAATCACGTTTTTCCAGGCACGCTTCCAAGGCATCAAGCGTGGCTCCTGAAACACCGCCGCCCGCGCCTTTGGCACCAGTAACTGACCGCTGTCGATGCTGTCGAGGCCGGCCAGGCTACGCAGCAAGGTGGTCTTGCCCGAGCCGCTGGCCCCCAGTAACGCGACGAACTCACCCGATGCGATGTCCAGGTCCAGACCGTCAATGACCCGCTGTTCGCCGAACTGGCGCACCACATTGCGCAGTTGTACCGGTGCTGCCGAATGTGCAGATTTGGGCGGGTCCAAATGATCGATGTTCGACATATCAGTTCCTCACAAAAGTTGGGCGCCAGGCCAGGGCAAAACGCTCCAGCGTGCGGATCAGTCCGTCGATCAACAGGCCGAGGACGCTGTAAATAAGCAGGCAAATCACAATGACGTCAGTACGCATGAAGTCCCGCGCGTCGCTGGCCAGAAAACCGATGCCGGCAGTGGTGTTGATTTGCTCGACGAACACCAGCGCCAGCCAGGAAATCCCCAGGGAGTAGCGCAAGCCGACAAAAAACGAGGGC
>NZ_JBFULH010000165.1:0-8355 GCF_056400445.1 Pseudomonas sp. P5_B2
GCAGCAGTCGTAGTCCGGTAAATACGATTTGCCTGAATAAACGGATGGGGGGCCGCTTCGCAGCCSAACGGGGGCAAGCCCCCTCGCCACAGTGAGCATTCCAGCCTCAGAGAAACTTTCATCCACACGTCGCGGCAAATCGAAATTGGGATTAACCATCGAAATGACCCAGGTTGATATTCAGTCGCCCAAGGCGATACAGCAGCGTGCGCCGTGGCAAGCCAAGTTCGCGGGCGGCGAGGGTTTGGTTGCCGTCGTTTTTGCGCAGGCAATCGAGCAGCAGGCTGCGTTCGACCTGTTCCAGGCGTTCACGCAGGTTCAGGCTGTTGTCTTCCGGCATGGGGTCCATGCGCAGCGAGAAATGCTCGGCCAGCAACTCACCGCCCTCGCATAGCAGCACCGCACGTTCGACCAAGCCTTTGAGTTCGCGCACATTGCCGGGGAAGGCGTAACCGCACAGGTAATCCAGCGCAGCGTCGGACCAGCTCACTGCATCGCGTTGCAAAAACGAGCAGGCTTTTTCGGCGAAGTGTCGAGCAAGGTCGAGGATGTCGCCTTCGCGCTGACGCAGGGCCGGCAACTCGACCGGGAACTGCGCGAGGCGGTAGTACAAGTCCTCGCGGAATTTGCCTTCGCTGACCAGCAACGACAAATCCCGGTGCGTTGCGGCGATGATGCGCACGTCGATCTTGTGGGTGTCGTTGGACCCCAGCGGGCGGATCTCGCCTTCCTGTAATACGCGCAACAGCTTGGCTTGCAGCGACAGCGGCATGTCACCGATTTCATCGAGCAGCAATGTGCCGCCGTTGGCCGCGTCGAACAGCCCGGCGCGGTCGCGGTCGGCACCGGTAAAAGCACCTTTGCGATAGCCGAACAGTTCGCTTTCCAGCAGGTTCTCGGGAAACGCCGCGCAGTTCTGCACAATGAACGCCTTGGAACGACGCGGTCCGCAGTCGTGAATGGCGCGGGCGACCACTTCCTTTCCGGTGCCAGTTTCGCCGCGCAACAGCACCGTATAAGGGCTGTGCAGGACTTTGCTGATCAGCGAATAGGTCTGGCGCATGGCCGAGCTCTTACCGATCAAGCCGTAACCACTGGCGCTCGGCACACTGACCGGCGCTGGCCGCGTAACACCGGTCGGCTGACGCAAACGTTGCTGCAGGTGCAGTTGACCCAGCACGAATGAACCCAGTTGCCCGAGGGAATCGGCAAAGCCTTGCAGGTCGATGTGCCGGCGACTCGCGCACACCAACAAGCCTTCAACTGATTTCTGCTGATTGACCAACGGTACGCACAGCAACGACCGCCAAGGCGTGGCCTGCAGCGGCAGGAAACTGGTTTCGTGCAGACTGCCACTCAACTCGCCAAGGCTTACTACCCGGTTCTGGCACAGGGCGAATTGCAGCAGTTGTTCACCGTTGTAATCCGCCGGCAGGCTCGCCGCTTCCCGGGGTTGCAGGATGCCGTTCAGGCATTCGGCGTTCATCCCCAGGCACGTGTGGGTCGCGTCCAGCAGGTACAGCTGCGTCAGTTCGCAGCCGCTGAGCTCGGCCAACCCGCGCACGAAGTCACCCAGCAGTGCAGCACCGTCCGCCGCCCCCGACAGGCTGGCGAACTGCGCCAGCAAGGCCTCGGCATAAACCAGCGGTTGCGGCACGTGAGTGAACATCACACCCACCTCAGGCGAACTCACAGATCACGCTGGCGTCACCATCGAGCGTGGCATGCACACGCTTGAGGCTTTCCCCGGTGGCCATCGCGTCGAGCAAGCGGTCGGCCACCAGCGGCAGCACGTGGAGGTCGAGCAAGTGGTCGATCAGGCGTGCGCCACTTTCGCTTTGGGTGCAGCGCTCGGCCAAGTGATCGACGAGGTTCTGGGAGTAGGTGAAATCCAGCTGCCGAGGATTCAGGCGATCGCCCAAACGACCGAGTTTGATTTCGATCAGCTCGCGCAGCACCGGGCCGCCGACCGGGTAGTAAGGCACCACGCGCATACGCGCCAACAGCGCCGGTTTGAAGTGTTTGCTGAGGACCGGCCGAATGGTTTCTTCGAGCACTTCGGCAGTCGGCCGCGCGCCGTTTTCGCAGAGCTCGCTGATGCGGTCGCTGCCCAGGTTCGAGGTCATCAGGATCAGCGTGTTGCGGAAATCTATTTCCCGACCTTCGCCGTCGTTGGCCACGCCTTTGTCGAAGATTTGGTAGAACAGATTGAGCACGTCCGGGTCAGCCTTTTCGACTTCATCGAGCAGCACGACGGAGTACGGCTTCTGGCGCACGGCTTCGGTGAGCATGCCGCCCTCGCCATAACCGACGTAGCCCGGCGGCGCGCCGATCAGGCGCGAGACGGTATGTTTCTCCTGGAACTCGGACATGTTGAGGGTGGTGATGAAACGATCACCGCCATAGAGCAAATCAGCCAGGGCCAGCGCGGTTTCGGTTTTGCCGACGCCACTCGGGCCGACCAGCAGGAACACGCCGACCGGCGCATCCGGTTTATTGAGGCCGGCAGCGGTAGCACGCATCGAGCGATCCAGGGCATGAACGGCTTGTTCCTGACCTCGAATACGCGTGCGCAGGTCGGTGGCGAAGCTCGCGACCTTGGCATTGTGCTCACGGGCCAGTTGCGCCAATGGCACGCCGGTCCAGGCGCTGATCACTTCAGCGACAAGACGCGGGCAGACTTCGAAGCTCACCAGACGTTCTTTGATCTGGGCTTCGGTCAGGGCTTTGTGAGTTTCGTTGAGCTGGGCTTCCAGATTTTCGACGCTTTGCGCTTCGTTGACCGGCGGGGTTTCGATCACGCTGCCTTCGGCGTCTACTTCAACCGGGATGGTTGGTTCGACGGCAGCAGCTTCGCGAGCCTTGGCCAGTTGCTGACGCAGGTCCAACAGGCGTTCGGCCAACTCCTTCTGTTCGGTCCACAGGGTTTCCAGCGCAGCCCTTTCGTCTTCGGCTTCGTCCAGGCGCGCTTCCAGCTCGTCCAGCGCTTCGTGATCGATCAGCAAACCCGCTTCGGCATCACGGCGCAGGGCCTGACGCTGTCGGCCACCTTCGGCCAGCTCGCCACGCAGGCGTTCAAGGCATTCCGGAGCGGCGGCGAGGCTGATGCGAACGCGGGCGCACGCGGTGTCGAGTACGTCCACGGCTTTGTCCGGTAATTGGCGACCCGCGAGGTAACGGGCAGACAGTTCGGCAGCGGATACAACGGCGTCATCGCGCAGGTAAATGCCGTGACTCTTCTCGTACACCTGAGCCAGACCACGGAGGATGGTCACCGCTTCGCTGACGGTCGGTTCGTGCAATTGCACCGGTTGGAAACGACGGGCCAGCGCCGGGTCTTTCTCGAAGTGTTTTTTGTACTCCGCCCAAGTGGTCGCCGCGATGGTGCGCAACTCGCCGCGAGCCAGCGCCGGTTTCAGCAGGTTGGCCGCGTCGGAACCGCCAGCATTGCCACCCGCGCCGATCAGCGTATGAGCTTCATCGATGAACAGGATGATCGGTTTCGGCGAGGCTTTGACTTCATCGATCACACCTTTAAGGCGACGTTCGAACTCACCTTTGACGCTGGCGCCGGCCTGCAGCAGGCCCATGTCCAGCGACAGCAACTCAACGCCTTTCAGCACCTGCGGCACTTCACCGGCGGCAATGCGCGAGGCCAGACCTTCAACAATCGCGGTTTTACCAACACCGGCTTCACCGACCACAATCGGATTGTTCTTGCGGCGACGGGCGAGGATGTCGACCATCTGCCGGATCGCGCCATCGCGGCACAGCACCGGGTCGAGTTTGCCGTCGCGGGCCTGTTGGGTCAGGTTATGAGTGAAGCGTTGCAGCAGCGATTCGCCCGGCACGGAGGGTTTGCCGGTGGCCGGTTGTTCATTCTGCGACAGGGCGAATTCCTTCAGGCGATCAATGTTCAGCCTGGCCAGCAACGACTGGTAGCGGCTGCCGGCGTAGCGCATCGGGTTACGCAGGAGCGCAAGGATCAACGCGGCCTGTTCGACCTGGGTCTGGCCCAGTTCTAGGTTGGCCACCAGCAAGGCATCTTGCAGCCATTGCACCAGTTCCGGGGCGAACACCGGGTTGCGCGACGCGCTGTGCTCGACCCGCGATTGCAGGGCGGCGCTCAGCTCACCGGCATCCACTTCGGCGTCTTGCAGTGCGCGGGCGAGCAGGCCTTGCGGACGCTCCAGCAAGCCCAACAGCAAGTCTTCGACGAGTATTTTGCTGCCGCCACGGGCGACGCAGCGCTCGGCAGAACTTTCCAGGTCACGGCGGGTTTCGGCGTCCAGCGCCTGGATCAGTTGTTGCAGGTCTACGTTGATCATTGTTCATCTGTCCTTAATGAGTTTTGCTGCCCAGGGTCACCACGCCATCCGCTTTTTCACGGCCCAGCCAACTGGTCCATCCGAGGCGACAGGCGTTCTGCTCACCGATGCGCAGTTCGCGGATTTCTTCCTGACGCAACACCAGTCGGATGTCGTAATCGAGCGGGTCACGCAGGGTGAAGCGCACCAGCGCGCACAGCGGCTGGTAGCCGAAACCGATCGGCAGGAATTCGTGAAAGCGTTGCCAGTCGAGTTCGCGAATGTGAATGCGGAATTTGCCGCTGCGATCGCGCACGTGCTCGCCCAACACCAGGTCTTCGCCGAGCAGGCTGTTGGCGCGGCCCAACCGATTGCGCTGCTCGTCGAGAATTTCCACGCGGCGCTCGATGCACTGCTCGATGGTCAGCTCGGCGTGCTTGAAGTAGTAACGCAGCACCGCTTCGATCAGTGCTGCCGAGTGCGCCCGCAAACTGAGCAAACCGAGGTACGGCAGCAGGCGTTTCCAGTTCAGTTCCCCAGCCTTGCGGATCTCTTCGCCGCCCAAGCCGATCAGCGCAAACAACTGCGAAGAGAACGGGTCGAGTGCGCCGCTTTCGAAGCTCGCGCGGTAGCGATACTTGCGCCAGATCGGCAGCATCAGCCGTTGCAGGCGATGGTGAAACAGGTCGAGAAAGTTGCGGGTCGGGTTGCCGTCTTCACTGTCGCCCAGGGCCTGTTCGCCATAGAACGCCGGCAGCGGCGAACCGGAGCCGACCAGACCGATCAGGTTGAAACGCAGTCGTGCGCGCATCTGCCCGTGCTCGTGGAAAAACTCCACTCGATCGACATCGCTGCCCGGGAAACCCAGGCTCGGATTGGCCTGGAATTCCAGCTGGTCGTACAGATCATCCTGGCTCAGGTGGGGGTGGGCCTCGCGCAGTCGGTCAACCACCAGCAGCACGGCCTGAAACAGCGAGTACTCGCGTATTCCCCGGGTCAGACCGCTTAAAGCAGCGGCTGAAGGCCCATACGTGGTGTCCATTGGTACACCTCTCCCTGTGTGCTTTTTACCCGCAGCTCGTGATACGAATTGAGACTGGCGTAAAGCGCGAAAAACTCGTTAAGAACCGAAGCGAACACGAACAGGTCGCCCTCGCCGATGTAGCCTTGCGGGTCGATGGTCAACTCGGTGCGCAACCCGCGCACCGGCAAGCCGCGATGCAAACGGTCGACGTGTTGGTGATTGATCGATTTGAGACCGCCGAGCAGGCGTTTGCTGACCTTCGCCGCGTGCTGGTCGTAGTAGCGCGGCAGGTCGTAGGTTTCGAGAATCACCTTCAACGCATTGACGTCGGCCAATGACAGATAGTTAAGCGACATGTTGCTGATCAGCTTCCACAGAAAGTCGTGATTCAGCGGCGGCGCATAACTGGGGGTGACCGGGGTAATGTTGCGGAAGCTGAGGAACTCAGGCGTCTGTTCGCGGGCCTGGCTGATGTCACCAATCTTGAGCTTGCGCGGCAGGTCCTGGTTGGTGCACATCAGCTCGATCGACAAGGTTTCATGGGCTTCGGTGTGACGGATGCCGAAGCTCAGGTAGGTGTCGAGACCGTCGTGCAAGAGCGACGAACGCTGGCGAATGCTGTAATGCGGACGGCTGTTGGGTACGTCGAAACTCGGGTCGTGCTCGAAGGACTCGAATGGCACGTACGCCTGATAACCGAGGCCACCGGGCTTCCATCCCGTGACACTTTCCACCGAAAACACACCGCATTTTTCCAGGTCATATATCGCGGGCAGCAGCAGGTATTCGTCCTGCTTGCCGTCGAGGCGGATCGGCAGCGCATCGTGCTTGAACAGGTTGACGATGGGCGTGCAGTACAGCTTCACGTTGTCCAGGGTCGGACGCATGCGCAGGTTGCCGCTCTTGCGAATATCGAAGCGTAATTCGAGGCCGCGCATCTGCTTTAGGGCGTCTTCCGGCAGCGCCTTGAGAATGTCCAGACCGTTGACGTCGACGAACAGGAATTTGTCCTGGAAGGCGAAATACTCTTGCAGGTAGCGGTAGCCGCGGAAGGTGTTCAGCGGATACGGGATCAACGCTTCTTCTTCGGCAAAACCCACCGGCTGCACGCGGTCGCCGGGCATCTTGAACGCCATCGGCGTGTCGTTGACGCCATTGATCGGCTTGCCGGCGCCGTCCAGCGGGATTAACTCGATGCCTTCCAGATTGCGCAACAGGCTCAGGTACAGCATCTGACTGATGTAACGCTCGCCGGCGAAATGCAGACGTAAGCGACTCAACTCCAATTCACCGAGGTGACCGTCGGCACTCATCTCCAGGCGCAGGCTCAGCAGCGAACCGTCACCCTTCACCGAGTACGTCAGCGCGGCTAGATTCAGCGCCAGGACTTCGGTCGGGTAACAGGTGCGGAAACGGCAACGCACGTCTTCAATTGGAACACTTTCAATCGGTGTATCACGCTCGACCTTCAGCGCCGGGCCGGAGCGCTTCAACGGGTCGAACTGCAAAATGCTGAACGCCGGCAGCGGCCGCATGTAGTTGGGCCACAGCAGTTGCATCAGCGAATGGCTGAGTTCTGGCAATTCGTCGTCGAGCTTCTGGCGCAGCCGACCGGTCAGGAACGCAAAACCTTCCAGCAACCGCTCCACGTCCGGATCCCGCCCGGCCTGGCCGAGGAAAGGTGCCAACGCCGGGCTACGCTCGGCGAATCGACGACCTAACTGGCGCAGTGCGGTGAGTTCGCTTTGGTAATAGTGGTTAAAGGACACGCGCAATACCTGTTTATCGTTGGCTGACGTTGACTTGACCGCTGCCATCCAGGCGCGCGGCGAAACTGACCTGACGCTTGAAACCATCAACTTCCAGCAGGCCTTCGATGCTGAAGGACAGGCGAAGCTGATCGTGATCACGCGGCAGGGAGATGACACGCACATTGCTCAGGCGTGGCTCGTAGGCTTCGATGAACTTCTCGATGGCCAGACGGGCCTGACTCAGGGAGTCGTGCAGGCTCAGACGCATGTCATTGAGATCGGGTAGCCCGTAATCGGACAGCGTTTGCACGCTGCCCGCACGGGTGCTGAGCATCTTGGCCAGATGGGCAGCCACGGACGCCATGACGGAGACCTCACGGCTCCAGCCGACGCGTTTGTCCGCGTCGCCACCCAGGCGTTCGAAAAGGCTGCCGTATCCATTCATGAGTCAGCTCCGCTTACTCTTTGTCCAGCTTGCCAACCAGCGACAGGGTGAAATCGGCCCCCATGTACTTGAAGTGCGGGCGTACGTTCAGGCTGACGCGGTACCAGCCAGGCTCGCCTTCGACTTCGCTTACGATGATCTGGGCAGCGCGCAACGGACGACGGCCACGGACTTCGGCGCTCGGGTTTTCCTGGTCGGCCACGTATTGGCGGATCCACTTGTTGAGTTCCAGCTCGAGGTCGGTACGTTCTTTCCACGAACCGAGTTGCTCGCGCTGCAGCACTTTCAAGTAGTGAGCCAGGCGATTGACGATCATCATGTACGGCAGCTGGGTGCCGAGCTTGTAGTTCAGCTCTGCGGCCTTGCCTTCTGCGCTGATGCCGAAGGTCTTCGGCTTCTGCACCGAGCTGGCGGAGAAGAACGCCGCGTTGTCGGAGCCCTTGCGCATGGTCAGGGAGATGAAACCTTCCTCGGCCAGCTCGTATTCACGACGGTCGCTGACCAATACTTCGGTAGGAATCTTGGTTTCGATTTCGCCCATGCTTTCGAAGTGGTGCAACGGCAGGTCTTCCACCGCGCCACCGCTTTGCGGGCCGATGATGTTCGGGCACCAGCGGAATTTGGCGAAACTGTCGGTCAGCTTGGTGCCGAACGCGTAGGCCGTGTTGCCCCACAGGTAGTGCTCGTGGCTGTTGGCGACGGTTTCCTTGTACACGAACGATTTGACCGGATTGTCTTCCGGGTCGTACGGGTTACGCAGCAGGAAACGCGGCACGGTCAGGCCAACGTAACGGGAGTCTTCCGACTGACGGAAGCTCTGCCATTTGG
>NZ_JBFULH010000166.1:0-8323 GCF_056400445.1 Pseudomonas sp. P5_B2
ACGACACCACCATTCAGGTGCTGACCCAGGGCCGTGAAGACTTGATCGAGCGCACCTTCGAATCCCTGCGCGGCGCGAAGAAAGCCATCGTTCACCTGTACAACGCGACCTCCCCTTCCTTCCGCCGGATTGTCTTCAATCAGGACAAGGACGGGATCAAGGAAATCGCCGTCAGCGCGGCCAAGTTGTTCGTCAAATATGCCGCCCAGCAACCGAACACCGAGTGGACCTTCGAGTACTCGCCAGAGACCTTCAGCGCCACTGAGCTGGATTTCGCCAAAGAAGTCTGTGATGCCGTGATCGAAGTCTGGAACCCGACGCCTGAGCACAAGATGATCCTCAACTTGCCTGCGACCGTCGAATGCGCCACCCCGAATATCTACGCCGACCAGATCGAATGGTTCGGCCGTCACATTAACCGTCGTGACAGCGTGATTATCAGCCTGCACACCCACAACGACCGTGGCACCGGTGTAGCCGCCACCGAACTGGGTCTGATGGCTGGCGCCGACCGTGTCGAAGGCTGCCTGTTCGGCAACGGCGAGCGTACCGGTAACGTCGACCTCGTGACCGTCGCACTGAATCTCTACACCCAGGGCGTTCACCCTGAGCTGGACTTCTCCGACATCGATGGCGTGCGCAAGGTCGTCGAAGAGTGCAACCAGATCCAGGTGCACCCACGTCACCCGTACGTCGGCGATCTGGTCCACACCGCGTTTTCCGGCTCCCACCAGGACGCCATCCGCAAGGGCTTCGCTCAGCAGAAACAGGATGCCCTGTGGGAAGTGCCGTACTTGCCAATCGACCCGGCCGATATCGGTCGCAGCTACGAGGCGGTCATCCGCGTCAACAGCCAGTCGGGCAAGGGCGGTATCGCTTACCTGCTGGAACAGGAATACGGCATCAACTTGCCACGTCGCATGCAGATCGAGTTCAGCCAGGTGGTGCAGCGTGAAACCGATCGCCTGGGTCTCGAGATGTCCGCTCAGCAAATTCACGCGCTGCTGCACAGCGAGTACTTGCAGGCCAACACCCCGTACGCGCTGGTCAGCCATCGCTTGCAGGAAGAAAACGGTCACAGCGCCGTGGAAGTGGAAGTCTCCGGCAAAGGTCAGGGCGAGAACAACCTGCACTGGCGCGGCAAGGGCAACGGTGCGCTGGAAGCTCTGGTGGCCGGCTTGCCGATCCCGGTAGAAATCATGGACTACAACGAACACGCCATCGGCGCGGGCACCAATGCCAAGGCTGCGGCCTACATTGAACTGCGCGTGAACGGTGAACGTGCGGTGCATGGCGTCGGTATCGATGAAAACATCACCACCGCCAGCTTCAAGGCCCTGTTCAGCGCGCTGAACCGCTCGCTGAGCCAGCCGGAAGCGAAAGCGGCGTAAGCCTTCGCTGAAATATAAAAGGCCCCAAGGTGCGAACCTTGGGGCCTTTTTGTTTGCCTGAGTTTTTGTATTGACTGTTAGGGCCCCTTCGCGAGCAAGCCCGCTCCCACATTAGACCGCGATTAAATGTGGGAGCGGCGGTGCGACGATTCGACTTGCCCGCGAAGGGGCCCTGCCAGGCAGCGAAAATCTCAGGTGAACTCGAACGTGTCCGCATCCAGATTCGCCGGAAACCGCGTGCGGTAAGCCTGCAGATCCGCAGCGTTCAACACCACCTGAAACACACCATCGGCCTCGCCGGCACTGAGCAAGGTCTCTCCCTGGAAATCCAGCACCTGACTGTCGCCGGTGTAGGCAAAACCTTTGCCGTCCGTGCCGATGCGATTCACCGCAGCCACATAGCAAAGGTTCTCGATGGCCCGCGCCGGTAGCAAACGGTTCCAGTGCTGGCGGCGTGCACCGGGCCAGTTGGCGGTGTACAGCAGCAAGTCGGTGTCCTGCGCATCGCGGCTCCAGACCGGGAAGCGCAGGTCGTAGCAAATCAGTGGCCGTACCCGCCAGCCCTTGAGCTCGAACTGCACCTGACGCTCACCCGGCGTGAAGTGGTTATGCTCGCCCGCCATGCGGAACAGATGACGTTTGTCATAGTGCCAGACCTCCCCTTCTGGACGCGCCCACAGCAGGCGATTGCGATGACTGCCGTCGGCGGCCTGGACGATGATGCTGCCGGTGATCACCGCGCCCAGCTTCGCCGCCTGAACGCGCAACCACTTGCTGGTCGGACCGTTTTCCGCTTCGGCGAGGGTCTCCGATTCCATGGAAAAACCAGTGGTGAACATCTCCGGCAGGATGATCAAGTCCGCTCCGCGAGCCTGCTCCAGCAACTGTTCGAAATGCTCCAGGTTGGCTTTCCGATCGTGCCAGGCCAGCGTGGTCTGGATCAGCACAACATTCAGATTGGGCAGTGCACTCATATCACGCATAGTTTTGCCGCTGCTTCACGCAGGGTCTCCTCACGTTTGGCAAAGCACAAGCGCACCAGGCGCTGGCCGGCGGGCGGTGTCTGGTAGAACACCGAGATCGGGATGCTCGCTACGCCATGTTCGCGGGTCATCCACAGCGCCATCTCGACGTCATTGAGGTCGGGGCGGATCTGCGAGTAATCGACCAACTGGAAATAAGTACCGGTCACGCGAGTGAAACTGAAGCGCGACGGTGTCAGCAGATCGCAGAACAGACCCCGCTTGGCTTGATAGAAATCCGGCAACTCTTCGACGTGTTCCGGGTGCTCGGCCATGAAGTCGGCCAAGGCAAACTGCAGCGGTGTCACGCCGCAGAAACTGACGTATTGATGCACCTTGCGCAACTCGGCGGTGAGGGCCGGCGGTGCGACCACGTAGCCGGTTTTCCAGCCCGTAACGTGGTAAGTCTTGCCGAAGGAGCTGACCACGAAAGCGCGCTGATACAGCTCTTCGTGATTCAGCACACTGACGTGAGGTACGCCGTCGAACACCAGGTGTTCGTAGACTTCGTCGCTGACCAGATAGATATCGCGACCACGAATCAAGTCCGCCAACTGATCCAGCTCTGCACGGCTGATCAACGCGCCACTCGGGTTATGCGGTGAGTTGAGAACGATCATCCGCGTGCGTGGCGTAATGGCCTCGGCCAGCTTCTGGAAGTCGATGGAGAAATCATTCAACCCGAGCTGCACATGAACGCAACGTCCACCGGCCAGTTCCACCGACGGTTCATAACTGTCGTAGCAAGGGTCGAACACGATGACTTCGTCGCCGCTGTGGATAACCGCTTGAATCGCGCAGAAAATTGCCTGGGTGGCGCCAGGTGTGATGGTCACTTCGTGATCGGCATCGACATTGATGCCATAGCTGCGAGCGATTTTCGCCGCCACTTGCTCGCGCAAGGCAGGCAGGCCGGTCATTGGCGAATATTGGTTATGGCCATTGGCGATGTGCCGGCCAACTGCATCACACAGAGCCTGCGGCGCATCGAAATCAGGAAAACCCTGGGACAGGTTGATCGCCCCGGTTTGCGCCGCGAGCTGAGACATCTGAGTGAAGATAGTGATGCCGACATTCGGCAGCTTACTGGTGATCATCGGTAGCCCCTTGCAGGTGAGCTGCAAGTTTCTAGCTGCAAGCTGCAAGTGGTCAAGCGTCAAACCTCCAGACGCAAAAAAGGGCCCTGAAAAGGACCCTTTTTGCTTTGACTTGAAGCTTGCAGCTTGAAACTTAAAGCTGCTTCTATTTCTTATCGCGGCGCTTCTTGTCGGCCTTTTTGTGGTGCGACATCATGCGACGTTTCTTGTTGACCTGGCGGTCGGTCAGCGTGGTCTTCTTGCCTTCGTACGGGTTCTCGCCGCCCTTGAACTCGATGCGGATCGGTGTACCGACCAGTTTCAAGACACGACGGTAAGTGTTTTCCAGGTAACGGACGTAAGACTTCGGCACCTTCTCGATCTGGTTACCGTGAATCACGATGATCGGCGGGTTCGCACCACCCAAGTGGGCGTAACGCAGCTTGATCCGGCGGTTGTTGACCATCGGCGGCGCGTGCTCACCAACCGCATCTTCCAGAATCGTGGTCAGGCGGTTGGTTGGCCAGCGGGTGACCGCAGACTTGAACGAGTTCTGTACGGAGGCGTAGAGGTTGCCCACGCCCGTTCCGTGCAGGGCCGAGATGAAGTGAATATCGGCGTAATCAACGAAGAACAGTCGACGTTGCAGCTCGACCTTCACGAAGTCGCGCTCGCTCGGCGTCATGCCGTCCCACTTGTTGATCGCGATAACCAGTGCACGACCCGATTCAATGGCGAAGCCCAGCAGGTTGAGGTCGTGGTCCACCACGCCTTCGCGCGCGTCCATGACGAAGATCACCACGTTGGCGTCTTTGATCGCCTGCAGGGTTTTGACCACGGAGAACTTTTCAACTTCTTCGTGGATCTTGCCGCGCTTGCGCACACCGGCGGTGTCGATCAGCGTGTACTTCTCGTCGTTACGCTCGAACGGGATGTAGATACTGTCGCGGGTGGTGCCGGGCTCGTCATAGACGATTACCCGGTCTTCACCGAGCATGCGGTTGACCAGGGTCGATTTGCCGACGTTCGGGCGGCCGATGATCGCGATCTTGATCCCGTCTTTTTCGCTAGGGCCAGGAATGCGCTTGGCTTCCTCGCCTTCGGCAACGATCTCTTCCTCGCCTTCTTCCAGCTCGTCATCGTCTTTCGGGAAGTCGCTGAGGGCGATTTCCAGCATCTGGGTGATGCCACGACCATGAGCACCGGCGATAGGGATCGCGTGGCCCATGCCCAACGGAGCGAATTCTGCGCGGGCCATTTCAGGGTCGATGTTGTCGACCTTGTTGGCAACCACGTAAGAACGCTTGTTACGTTTGCGCAAATGCTCGGCGATCATCTGGTCGGCGGCGGTGAAACCGGCCTTGGCATCTACCAGGAACAGAACGACATCGGCTTCTTCAATGGCCAGCAGCGACTGCTCGGCCATTTTTTCGTCCATACCGTGCTCGTCACCGGAGATACCGCCGGTGTCGACCAGAATGTAGGAACGCCCTTGCCACTTGGCCTCACCGTATTGGCGATCACGGGTCAGACCGGACAAGTCGCCAACGATGGCGTCGCGAGTCCTGGTCAGGCGGTTGAACAAGGTGGACTTGCCGACGTTCGGTCGGCCCACCAGGGCGATTACGGGAACCATGCGGCTCTCCACTTCGTTATTTCAGAAAATACAAAAGCCGCTGCGAGGCAGCGGCTGGTGCTCGGGGCAACGCTTGAGGGCGCTGCGAACCCCTTCAAACGGGGTTGCCTGGGGTTAAACCCCAAGCATAGTCAAACCTTTACTTTATGGTCAGGGCTTCCAGTTTGCCGCTGTTGCCATATACATAAATCGTGTCACCCACCACCAGCGGACGGGCACGCAGGCCGTCGCTGTCGATCTTTTCGCGGCCGACGAAACGACCGTCCACCTGACTCAGCAGGTGCAGGTAGCCTTCCATATCGCCGACTGCAACGTAGCTAGAGAATACTTCCGGAGCCGACAGTTGACRGCGGGCCAGCGAATCGTTGCTCCACAACGCGGTGGTGGAACGCTCGTCGACGCCTTCAACGGTACCAGAAGCCAGGCTCACGTAAACGTTGCCAAACCCTTGGGAGAGACCAGCATAGCTGGAAGCATCACGCTGCCAGAGCTGACGACCGCTTTCCAGGTCCAGTGCCGCAAGACGGCCCTGATAGCTGGTGACGTACAGCGTACCGCCGGACAGCAGTAAGCCGCCGTCGATATCGACCACACGTTCCAGCTCCGAACGACCTTGTGGGATCGCTACACGCTGTTCCCACACCGGCACGCCGTTGGAAATATTGAGAGCGACCACTTTACCGGTCGACAGGCCTGCTACTGCTAAAYGGTTGGTCACGATCGGCGCACTGGTGCCGCGCAGCGTCAGGACCGCAGGGGTGCTGTCATACAACCAGCGCTGGTTACCAGTCGCGGCATCCAGGCCGATCAGACGATCGTCCTGAGTCTGAACCACGACCACGTCACCGTTGTTGGCTGGCGGTGCGAGAACTTCACTGTTCACGCGAGAGCGCCATTTTTCTTCGCCGTTGATCGCGTCCAAGGCAACCACTTCGCCCTGGAGCGTACCAATCATGACCAGACCGTAACCCACGCCAACGGCGCCGGAAACAGGCAGATCGAGATCTTTCTTCCATTTGACGTCGCCATTGCTGCGATCCATCGCTATCACCACGCCAGTGACGTCGCCAGCATAGATGGTTTCGCCATCAATCGCCGGTACCAGCATGTTGTAGGATTCGCCCTGACCGTCACCGATCGAACGACTCCACTGCTTTTGCAGAACCACTTCTTCTTTGAAGTCGACCAGCTCGGCAGGTGGCAATTCCTTTTTGCTGTTGCTGCTGCAACCCGCGGCCAAAATGGCCAGGGCCAGCAATGCTGCATGTTTCCAACGAATCACGTCACGCATCCCCTTTGGCCAGATCGTCCAGCTTGATTTGCAGGCCACCGACCGCCGCTTCGTCCGACAGAGCGGCCTTGGCTTTTTGATACGCCTTGTTCGCTTCGTCGGGACGACCCAACTGCACCAGCAGGTCGCCTTTGAGTTCTTCGCGAGTGGCCAGGAATGCTTTGTCGGTATCGCCTTCGAGCAGTTTCAGGGCTTCTTCGGCCTTGTCCTGCGCAGCCAGTACCTGTGCCAGACGCTGACGGGCAATTTCGCCCAACGCCGGGTTGGCCGGTTTGGCGACAATGGCTTTCAGCTCGGTGGCTGCGTCGTCCAGCTTGCCGCTGTCGACCGCGACTTTCGCCACGAACAGGCTGCCGTACTGCGCGTAGGCGCTGCCGCCGAACTCGCTGTTGAGCTTGCCGGCCAGGTCGGCAACACGGGCTGCGTCAGGCTTGCCGTCAGGCGTCAGCGTGGTTTCGAGCAGTTGCTGATAGAGCATCGAGGCGCCTTGCGACTGATTGCCCTGATACTTGTGAAAGGCTTGCCAGCCGAACACGATGACCAGCGCCAACAGGCCGCCAGTGACCAAGGGCTTGCCGTTGCGTGACCACCAGTCCTTCAAATCCGCCAGATGTTCGTCTTCGGTACTCGACACCCCAATACTCCTTAATCGCTAAATCGGCTGTTTGACAGCTTCAACCCTGCACGACGCAGGTGGCCAGGTGTGCAGCAAGCGCATCCCAGGCAATACTTTGTTGTTCGCCCTGGCCACGCAGGGGTTTGAAACCTACCACTTGCTGGGCCATCTCATCGTCACCGAGGATCAGCGCATACAGCGCACCGCTCTTGTCGGCCTTCTTGAACTGGCTTTTGAAGCTGCCAGCGCCGGCATTCACTTGCAGGCGCAGGTTGGGCAATTGATCACGGACACGTTCGCTCAGGGCCAGGCCGGCAAGTTCCGCCGCTTCGCCGAAGGCGCAGAGGTAGACGTCGACCTGACGGGAGATTTCTTCCGGGATCTGCTCCAGGGTTTCAAGCAACAGCACCAAGCGCTCGATACCCATGGCGAAACCAACGCCCGAGGTCGGCTTGCCGCCCATCTGCTCGACCAGACCGTCGTAACGACCACCGGCACACACGGTGCCCTGGGCGCCCAACTTGTCGGTGACCCATTCGAAAACGGTCTTGCTGTAGTAATCCAGCCCGCGAACCAGCTTCGGGTTGATCACGTAAGGAATACCGGCGGCGTCCAGACGCGCCTTGAGGCCCTCGAAGTGCACGCGGGACTCATCATCCAGGTAGTCGGCCATTTTCGGCGCGTCCACGAGGATGGCTTGCGTGTCGGCGTTCTTCGTATCCAGAACCCGCAGCGGGTTAGTTTTCAGACGGCGCTGGCTGTCTTCGTCCAGCTTGTCCAGATGCGCGGAGAGGAACTCGACCAGCGCTTCACGATAGCGACCGCGCGACTCGGCAGTGCCCAGGCTATTGAGTTCGAGTTTGACCGCTTCACGGATGCCCAACTCGCCCCACAGGCGCCAGGTCAGCACGATCAGCTCGGCATCGATGTCCGGACCGTCGAGGTTGAACACCTCGACACCGATCTGATGGAACTGGCGATAACGACCTTTCTGCGGACGCTCGTGACGGAACATCGGGCCGATGTACCAGAGTTTCTGCACCTGGCCACCGCCGGTGATGCCGTGCTCAAGCACTGCACGCACGCACGCAGCCGTGCCTTCAGGACGCAGGGTCAGGGAGTCGCCGTTGCGGTCGTCGAAGGTGTACATCTCTTTTTCGACGATGTCGGTCACTTCACCGATGGAGCGCTTGAACAGCTCGGTGAACTCGACGATCGGCATGCGGATCTGCTTGTAACCGTAGTTATCCAGCAGACGTGAAACAGTGCCCTCGAAATGACGCCACAGGGG
>NZ_JBFULH010000167.1:0-8299 GCF_056400445.1 Pseudomonas sp. P5_B2
CGAAGGGGTCGACTCGGTCTAAAGCGGCAAATGCCCCAACGGCAACGCCCCCGGCGTCTTCACCGTATGAATCGCAAAGTTACTGCGAATATCGCTCACACCCGGCAATTTCAGCAGCCGCTCGGTAAGAAAGCGGTCATACCCGCGCAAATCCGGCACCACCACTTGCAGTAGAAAATCCGATTCCCCGGACACCAGAAACGCCGAAATCACTTCCGGCAGTGCCGTCACGGCCACGCGAAAGGCTTCGGCTTGTTCGTCGTTATGACGTTCAACTTTGACCCCGACAAACACCGTCAGCCCAAGCCCCACCTCGTCGCGATCCAGATTGGCCTGATAACCGCGAATCACCCCGGCTTCTTCCAGCATCCGCACCCGCCGCAAACAGGGCGAGGCGGAAAGACCGATTTCGTCAGCCAGTTGCACATTGCTCAATCGACCGTCCCTTTGCAGGGCATCGAGGATTTTACGGTCGTAGGCGTCCAGTTTCATGGTTTGGCAGATCCCGATGGTTTAATCATCTTAGAGCGGCAGATTATGCCAATCTTCATCGCTTTAGAAGCTGACTACGCAACCACCTGCCCTGGCCTTGCGCCCTAGACTGGGCCTACCGAATCGACAACGAAAGGGGGCGCAACATGGCAGGACTCGGGCTGTTTTTCATGGCACTGGCGGTGGTGTATTTGCTGCCAGGGCCGGACATGATCCTGCTGCTGCAAACCGGTGCCCGCCAAGGAAAAGGGGTGGCATTGGCAACGGCGATCGGCCTGGGTGTTGCCCGGGGTTGTCATGTGGCGTTGGCCGCGCTGGGGCTGGCTGCGCTGTTCAAAGCCGCGCCGTGGACCTTCGATGTGGTGCGTCTGGCCGGGGCCGCCTACCTGCTATGGCTCGGTATTCAATGCCTGCACTCCACGATGCTGCCGAACCTGAACGGCACTCACGCCACAGCGGCGAAATCGCAGTGGGCGGAAGCGGTCCAACGCGGATTGCTCACCAATCTGCTCAATCCCAAGGCGTTGTTGTTCTGTTCGGTGCTGCTACCACAGTTCATCGATCCACACGCAGGATCAGTCCTCAGGCAATTCGCGATCCTGGGCGTGGTGCTAGTCAGTGTCGGCTTTATCTTCGACAGCGCATATGCGCTGGTCGGCGCGGCGCTAGGCCGTTGGCTGCAACGCAGTCCTTCGGCCCAGCGTCTCCAGCAATGGCTGTTTGGCAGTCTGTTGATCGGCTTCGCGGTGCGACTGACCTTTGTGCAACAGGCTTAAGCCTTACTGCGCCCGACGTCGGCGACGGTTGATCAACAGCAACGCCACTGCCGTCACGCCGATGACGCCGCCGATCTGCAACGGCCACTTGTAGGGCCGCAAAACTGCACGCGTCGCGTCCGTCACCTGGGTCACATAACGTTTGCTGGCATTCTCGAAGTCGGGATAAGGGCACTGGTTACCAAAGTCCACGGCCCACTGCACATAAGGCCCTTCTTTCACATAGCGCTGGTACAGGGCGCTTTGCTCTTCAAGGCTACTGTTCCAGCCCGCCGCCGCACAGAGCACCGCTGCAAAGGCCTGGCTGGAGTGCGGCAAATTATCGGCGGCGCGACTGGCCAATGCCGTGGCCAAAAATCGATAGTGATAGCGCTCATCAGGTTTGGCGGCACTGGCCTGCTGGCGCTGGACTTCACCTTCAGCGACTAATGGTCCGCCCTTCAGCACCGTGTTTTCGAGGCTGTAGTTGCCGCCGAACGTGGCGTAGTCCGGGGACATTTCGTAGCCGAGAATGTCCATCCCCCACTCGCGCGCCGTCCAGGCGGCATTGAACAAAGCGCTGGCGCGTTTGGTCGGCCACCAAGCGGCATCCGCCAGCTGACGCTGTTGCGCATACAACCGCGCCTTCTTCTGTAGATCGACATTGTCGAAGTACGCCAGCGCTTCATCGTAACGCTCTTCGCGCAGCAATCGGCGCCCGAGCAGATTGCGCAGTTTTGCTGCCACCGGAAGCGGTACGTAGTTGTCGCGATCCTGCTGGCTCAACGGCGGCGGAGCGGGAACCTGGGTGTCGACGTAATGCTTGAGTTCATCGACGGTCAGCACCCGTTCGGCCACCGTCGCGGCATCGAGCCAATAGATACTCTGGCTGCGATACAGCTGATCGAATGCTTGCAGGTAATCCCCGCGTTGCAGTGCAAGAATCGCACTCTCACCCTCGACCCGGCACTTGGGTTGAAGCGTCTCGTAGTCGAAGTCCGGCGTCCTGCGCGAACCCCACGATTCATTCTGCGGGAACGCCTGAGCCGCCTTGGCATACGCCGCAGCGGCTGCGTTTTTATCGCCATCGCGCAACGCCAGTTTCGCCCGCAACCACCACGCCAGGCCGCCGTCGCCGGCGTGCTCGAGGAAGGCCTTGGCGCTGGCGTAATCGCCTTGTTGATAGTTCATCGCGGCCAATCGATCCGCGTTATCCAGGCTGCCGCGCGTGCTGCTTTGCAGCAGTTTGATCAGTTTCAATTCGTTCGCTGGTTGTTCTCCGAATGACCAGCCCAGGCGGCTGATCAAGGACGCGGTCGCCAGTTGTTGCACCGGTTTATCCTTGAGCAGCGCGCTCAATTGATCGTCCGGCATCGCCAACAGATCCGCCATCAACAGCTTCAACGAGGTGTACCCCACCGCTGAGCCGTGGAGGTTTTGTGCGGCATAGAGTTCGATGGCGCTGTCCCAGTCGCCGGCGGTACGGACCACGCGAGCTTCTTCGCCAAGGCTGGCGACACCCAGTTCCAGTGGGTCGCTGAAACCGTCGATACTCAGCTGACGGGTCTGCTCGAACGCCTTGCGCGCCTGCGCCAACAGATCGAGCGACGCGCCCGCCTCGGCACTCATTGCAAACAGCGCACGGCCCAGCGAGTAAGCGGCCCAGGTGCTGCGCAAGGCACGTTGATCGGCCGGCAGCGCCAGCACTTTCTGGAAGTATTCGGCGGCCAATCCATAATCGCCCGCATTGAACGCCGCAGCGCCCGCCAGATACAGCTTGAGCTCGGCTGGCAGGCTCAGGCCCTGTGCTTCGACTTGATGCGCATCCGTCAGGCTGCGCAGCTGTTTCACCAGCGTTTGCTGTTCCGCTGTCAGCCCGGTCTTCTCTGCGGCATCTCGCTGTTCTGCGTAATCGGTCGCTTCCATGCTGTTGGGCGACTGCGCGACATTTTTGAGTCCTGCGATCGTCTGCCCGAGCCGATTGACCTCGAACTGAAAGTTGCCTTCCGGCAGCTCCGCCAGCGACTGTCCACGGTTGTCCAGCAAGCGCATCGGGAAGTCCGGACCGCAGGCCAGCGCCGAACCCAGGGGCAAGCTGAGGCTCAGACAGAGCAGATGACGGGGCCAGTTACGGGTGAACATTCGAACCTCCTTGATCAATTTTTGTGCAGCGAGCCCAACCGACTGCACGCTGTCCACCGGCCGCTATTCGGCCGTCGATAAGGCGGGTGAAGGTAAGCAGATCCGGGCTTTGTTGCAACGCATAACCGGCCAACGCATCGGCGCCATCACAGCCCTGTACGGCCAGGGTCAAGCGTTCGGGCCAGGCAGTGTCGAGGTTGCCTTGGTTGCTGAGGCTGATGTCATAGAGGCCGTCTTGCGCGTTAAGTTTCACACTCAAACGACTGTCGAGAGCGTCACCGCGAGCCACCGCGCCCAGCGTTGTCAGGCTCCAAGCCCGACGGTCGCCCGCGAGCGGCAGGCGAAACCAGATCAAGCCGGTCAGATGCGCGGGTGGATCGGCGCGCAATTCGGTGGCAAGTGTGCTCAGTTGCTGCGGATCAGCCAGCAGTTCCCGGCGCTCGCCACCCCGACCCACCGGCACCTCGCTTTCCACCACGGGGGCACCACCGACGCTTGGCAACAACGCCACACCGTAGGCCGGCAGCGCCAGATAGAAAGGTTTCGTCGTGAGGCGACTCCACTCCCTGACCCACTGTCGCGCCTTAACCGGATCGAACAGCCCGCGCCGTGGATCGCTCACCGCATGCACCTGCAACACGCTGCTATCCACAGTCGATAGGAGAGCCGGCAGCTCGGAACTGTCCAACCACGCCGGCAACGCCGTAATACTTAGCGACAAAGTCGTCGGTATAACTGCACGCAGGTGCGCCAGAAATGCTCGATAGGCCGGTAGTCGGGCATTACCCGCGTCGTGGTCAATTTCCACACCGGACAGCGTCAGCCCCTGCCCTTGCCAGTCGCTGAGCACCTGTTGGATTTGCGCCGTAACTTCGTCCTGGTCCAAGGGATTGAGCTGACCATCTAGACGAATCACCGCAATCAGCGGCCGACCATCGCGTTTAAGCAACCCCGGATCGATCCGTGCCCGATGCCAGCCGGCTTGAGGAAACGCCTGCAAGGCCAACACCCGCAGCGTCGAAAAGTCTGCGCGACTGTCGCGCAGGGCGGCGTCATGGGCCGGCGTCCATTGCCGTTGCCAGATGTAGAGTTGCTGATCGAGCGGTGGCGCGTCTTGCTGCTCGCAACCGCTGAGCAGCAACGCAACAATCAGGGCCGAGAGACGAACGAAAAACACCATGACACCCTGATCCCTGAAAAACAGGGCTACAGGGTACACAAACCTGTGGCCAGGTATCGATTACTCAGCCACAGGCTTGCGGGCAATGATCACCTGACTTTTCGCCACGACCGCGTCCAGCGCCTGTTTGATCTGTGCGCCACGAGGCGAATCCAGAACGGTTTTCCAGGTCTCGGCCCAGTGGTTGAGCAACGGATGGTCGGGATTGCTGAAGTCGACCTTGGCTTCCCAGAACAGCAGCATCCACATCGACCAGTAGAAGCCGTACTGGCTGTGGCTGAGCACTTCCAGGCCAGCATCGCTGACCATCGCCTTGAACTGCTCTTCGCTGATGATGCGAATGTGGTTGGGCTTCTGAAAATACTCGGGCGCGGCGATGTCCTTTTGCAGGCCTTCGGAACTCGGGTGTGGAACGCTGAGCAAATACAGTGCGCCCGGCTTGCCGACACGCACCAACTCAGCAAGGAACTGCGCCGGGTCGTCCACATGTTCGATGACTTCGGTGGACACCACGCGGGTGGCCGTGGCGTCGGCAATCGGCAGCGGATTGCAGTCGGTGACATGGCATTCGATGTCGCGGGCCGGGGTATCACCGAGGCGCTGACGGGTGGCTTCGACCTTAGCCGCGTCAATATCAGCGATGATGATTTTCGCCCCGCGCATGCCGCAGAAATGCACGTTGCCGCCGTCACCACAGCCCACATCCAACAGCGTGTCTTCAGCGCTCACCGGAAAACCGGTGAACAGTTCGCCGGTTTGCTGATTGAACCAGCCACTGAGCATCGCGTCGTGCAGGCCCAGCATGTACGGGTCGACCTTCTCGACGTTATCCGCCACTGGCTGCACGGGAGCGGGCATGCCCGCCGTGAATTTCTTCAAAAGGCTCAGCATGAGGCAGCTCCAGAGGATTGGACGGTTGTTCGGGATGTACCCAAGTGTTTGACCAGCGAGGCGCCGCGGTTGCGCATGGGCATTTCGATGAAGCGGTAGTTAAGTTCACTCAACAGCACGATCAGGGCGCAAGCCATCAGCAACATCAGAATCGGATGGCCCGCCGGATTGGGCATCCCGGCAGCCTGTAAGCGGAATGTGAATTCGCGTACCAACAAGTAAGCCGGAATGTGGATCAGATAAATCCCGTAGGACCGGCTGCCGACCCACGTCATCAGGTTCTTGAACACACCCCGCGGCATCAGGTAATCACGGTTATAAGAAGCAATCCAAACCAGTACCGCGCACAACATGGCAATCACGCCGATACGGTAGTTGGCAAAAGTGAAGCGTTCAGTCGCCATGAAACTCAGCCCTAGCGACAGTGCCATCAGCGCCGAAACACCCACCCATGGGCGGCGCAAAAACGTCGGCTCCCAACGCAGGTACGAAGGTTGTGCACTCCACATCGCCAACAGCACACCGAGGGCCAGCGCATCGGTGCGAACAACCATCAGAGTTGCCGTGCGCAACGTGAACAATTGCACGGCAACCAGCGCGAGCAAGGCCCAGACCAGGTGCTTTCGGCAGACCAGAATCAGCAGCGGAAACAGCAGGTAGAACTGCTCTTCCAGCGACAAACTCCAGTAAACAAAACTGGTGYCGTATTCGTAGTGAAAGAAGCTGTCGGCGAAGCGGAAGTTGGCGTATTGCGCCACACCCGCCAGCGTCGCCTGCACGTTAGCATGCAGCGTACCGAAAGCTGCGGAACGGTTCAGAAAGAGGCAAGCCAGCAACATCAGCGCCAGCCACAACCAGGCCGATGGCAACAATCGAAAGGCACGGCGCAACCAGAAATTACGCGTCTGCTGCCAATATTCCTGACGGGTGCTGCAGCCTTGCAACGCCGGGATCAAACTGCGCGCGATGACAAACCCCGAGATGGCAAAAAACAGATCCACACCCCACCAAAGTTGGCCGATTGCAGTGACGGATTGCAACAGTGGCACCGAAGCCGCGAACAGGCTGTCTTGCATGTGATGGAACAGCACACCGAGTACCGCCATCGCACGCAACAACTCGATGTCCATTATCCGCTTGGCGTTGCTCATGACGTCCTCCTGGACGCTGCCCCGGCACCCACCGGTTTGCGGGCGATGATTACCTGGCTCTTGGGCATGAACTGATCAAGCATCTGCTTGATTGCCAATCCGTTCGGTTGCGCCAGCAGGTCCTGCCAGGTTTTCGCCCAACTTTCCATCAGCGGCGGATACGGTGCCTGGATCCGGTCACGCACGGCGCCCCCCAGATCCCGGCCGGCAGCCCGCTCACTGGCCCAAAAAAAGATCATGCCCATCACCCAGAAAAATCCGCTGGCCTGGCGATGCTCGATCACCAGCCCCGCGTCCTCCACCAATGCGGCGAAGCGTTCCGGGGTAAAAATCTGTACGTGATTGGGCGATTGGAAGTAGCTCGCGGGGGCAATGCCTTTCTGCAAATGCTCGCCCACCGGCGCTGGAACGCTGAGCAGATACAACGCACCCGGGCAGCCCATGCGCACCAACTCGGCAATGAAGGGCTCGGGTTGATCGATGTGCTCCAGCACTTCCATGCACACCACTTTGCTAGCGCAACCGTCGGCCAACGGTAAAGGCAGGCTGTTGCTGACCAGACCGAGGTTGGCTTTATCCGATTGCGCGTTTACTTGCCGGGCCAGGTCGCGGACCTTGTCGTGCTCGCTGTCGGTGAAGATCACCGACGCGCCTTGGCGCACTGCAAACAGGGTAGCAACACCCTCTCCACAGCCGACATCCAGTAACGTGTCGTCGGCCGTAATGGCAAAGCCCTTTAGCAATTCCCCGCTGTCGCCGCAGAACCAGCCGTCGTGCATCGCGTCGTGCAAGCCTACATCTCGTGGTGAAACGGGGCTCGGTTCAACGGGCACAGATTCAGCTTTCACCTCTGGAAACAAACGTCTAACCCATGCGCGGATCATGCCTGGGGGGTTTCCATAACGCGGGTTTCGAACTGTCGGGCAAAAAATTCTTTCAGTCGTTGCTCGGCGTTGGCCTGGCTGCAAAATTTTTCGAGGCTGTCCACTGAATGCGCGGACATCTGTGCATAACGGTCCGGGTCGTTTTTGGCGACGTCGTAGCTGGCCCGATAAGCGCCGCACAACGACGCCCAATTGGTGATGTAACGCAGGGTACGGAAAGCCCGACGCGGATCGTGAGGCCAGGCCGTCAGCTCCTCGGTAGAGTCGATCAAAAACGCATTATCGGCGTCCAGGTAATCAATCATCGCCGTGGTCCGTGGTGCCACTGCCGGTTTTCCGCAGGACATGAACTCCATCAGCGGTAAACATTGGCCCTCGCCGTACGACGTATTGACTACGTAGCTGGTGGCCTGCACCAGACGCTCGTAGTCCGCATCCTCGAGGTAGCCGTAGATCAGCACGATGCGGCAGCGATAGGACTGGTTTTTGTACAAGTGGTGGAGAATATCGGTCAGCGCTTCTTCGGCGTCATGGTGCGTCAGTTTAAGCACCAGAGTCGCATCGCCCACCTCACGGAMTGTCACGCAGAACGCACTGAGCATGTCTTCCCAATTCTTGCGCCCGTCACCGGGGTTAAACACTGAGGTGTAAATTACCCCGTCGAGGACCAACTCGTGTTTACGCGGTGGCGCTTCAAAATCGATACCTTTACCCGCGCGCAGATGTTCCGGCCCAAAGGCGCGCAAGTCGAGTGTGCGGCTGTCTGCCAGCAAGCCTTTGATCTTCAATCGCACCTGACTGGCC
>NZ_JBFULH010000168.1:0-8283 GCF_056400445.1 Pseudomonas sp. P5_B2
CCTCATAGGGATGCCCGATCGCAGTGTCGGGCTCAATTTAATGTTATAGTATAACAATGCAAACAAGCCACCTCCTCACCATGGACCTGCTCATGAATGCGCTGACTCTGCCCGATATCGCCGCGCAAACCTCTTGCCAAACCATGCCACTCGACTGGGTGGGTATGTGTGGCATTGCTCTCCCTGTTCTGTTCGATGGCCAACGGCTCAGTGCAACAGCAGACGCGGGGGTGAGCCTCGATGATGGAGAGGCTCGCGGGATTCATATGTCGCGGTTGTATCTGGCGCTGGAAATTCTTGAGCAGGAAAACCTGACACCGACGCTGCTGCGACGAGTCCTGCAAAGTTTTCTCGACAGCCATGAAGGACTGTCCCACAGCGCTTACTTAAAAATTCACGCCGATTTACTGCTCAAAAGGCCCGCGCTAATCAGCCGGTTGGCCGGCTGGAAAACCTATCCGGTGAGCATTGAAGCGCGATTGAAAAATGAGATGTTCCACGTGGAACTAAAAATCGACGTTGCTTATTCCTCGACTTGCCCCTGTTCAGCCGCACTATCCCGTCAGTTGATTCAGCAGCAATTCGTCGATGACTTTGCCAACCAGTCACTGCAACACGCCGATGTGTTGGCGTGGCTCGGTTCAACAAAAGGCATCATTGCGACACCCCACAGTCAACGCAGCACCGCTCATTTGAGCTTACTTCTTGATGATTACCTGGAAGACCTGCCGTTGATTGCCCTCATCAACGACGCCGAAGCCGCACTCGGCACCGCCGTACAAACCGCGGTCAAGCGCGCCGATGAACAGGCTTTCGCGTTGGCCAATGGTCAGAACCTGATGTTTTGCGAAGACGCTGCACGCCGCCTGAACCTTGCTCTGAAACGCGCAACCGGTATCCACGCCTTTCACCTTCGAGTGGTCCACGCCGAAAGTCTCCACGCCCACGATGCCGTAGCTGAAAGCCGGTGGAATTGGGAGGCCACATGATCCGATGCCAAGCATTGCGCTGGGGCGCACCCGGCCAACCTCTAACACCCCCCGTAGATTTCGAACTGTCGACGGGAAGCCTGACCGCCGTAATCGGTGCCAACGGCTCGGGCAAAAGCAGCTTGCTGAAAGTCATCGCCGGCCTGCAAAAGCCACTCACAGGCAAAATCTTCCACGATGTTCCACACAAGGGCTCGCTCTCATTCCTCCCCCAGCAACAACACCTGGACCGGCAATTTCCCATCAGCCTTCAAGAGTTGGTAGCCGCCGGTTTCTGGGGCAGCAAGCAATCACCCAATCTACGTAACCAACGTCTCAAAACCGCGTTGGAAGATTGGTGTCTCAGCGGTCTGGAACGCCGCCCATTGATGGCCTTGTCCGGAGGAGAACTGCAACGCGCCCTGCTCGCCCGAATGAGCCTTGCGCAAACGCCACTGCTGTTGCTCGATGAACCGCACGCGGCACTCGACGAACTCGGTAAGCGTTGCTCTGGAAACACATCCACGCATGGCACGCCAAAGGCCGAACGCTGGTCGTCGTATGCCATGACCTGGCCGCTGTTCGCCAACACATCCCACACGCACTGCTGATCAAAAGCAGCGGCTGCGTACTCGGACCGAGTGCCGAGTTGATCCGTCAACAACCACAAACACAGGTAGCCTGATGCTGTCCGCCGCTCAGCTTTGGCAGCCCTTCCACGAGTTTGTGTTCATGCACCGGGCGTTGCTTGGGGGACTCGTCCTTGCATGCAGCACGGCACCGCTGGGGGTGTTTCTGATATTGCGGCGCATGAGTCTGATCGGCGACGCCGTCGCCCACGGTATCTTGCCTGGCGCCGCACTGGGCTTCTGGTTCGCCGGGTTGAGCTTGCCGGCACTGACCTTCGGCGGCTTGGGCGCAGGTCTGAGCATGGCCGGACTGGCCGCATGGATCACCCGCCGCACCGGCTTGCGAGAAGACGCCAGCCTGGCCGCGATCTACCCGATTTCCCTCGCCAGCGGAGTGCTGATTCTGGGCATCGCCGGCAAACGTCTTGACCTTCTGCACCTATTGTTTGGTTCCGCACTGGCGGTCGATGGCCCGACGCTGAACGGCATGTTGTGGGTGTCGGGTTTCAGCCTGATCGCCATGGCCCTGATCTATAAACCGCTGTTGTTGGACACTCTCGACCCGCTCTTCCTGCAAACCGTCAGCCGCCTCGGTGCGTTGGCCCATGGCGTATTTCTGACCCTCGTGGTGCTGAATCTAGTGATCGGTTTCCAGGCCATCGGCGCGCTGATGGTGGTCGGATTGATGATGTTGCCCGCCGCCGCGTCGCGTTTCTGGAGTCGTCGTTTACCGGTCTTGATTGCCATTGCCGCCATGCTCGGCTGCCTCTCAGTGTGGCTCGGATTACTGCTGTCGTTCTTTCACTCGCTGCCCAGCGGCCCGGCGATTGTGCTGGTTGCCGGCGGTTTTTATCTGCTGTCCGTGGTGTTCGGTCCGGTGCATGGCTTACTGCGCCGCCCTCCTTTGTTCACATCCCAATGAGGTGTTACACGATGCGCGCTCTTCTTGTGCTATTCAGCTTGATGCTGTCGATGTCACTGTGTGCTGCGGAAAAACTTCAGGTGGTAACCAGCTTCAGCATCCTTGCCGACATGACCCATCAGGTCGGCGGCGAGCATATCCAGATCATCAACATGGTCGGTCCGGACGCTGATGCCCACACCTACGAGCCGACGCCGGACGACGCCAAGGCGCTGCTCAGTGCAAAATTAATCTTCAAGAATGGCTTGGGTTTTGAGCCGTGGTTGGACCGCTTGGTGACCAGCACCGAAACCAAGGCGCCGGTCATCAGTGCGAGTCATGGCGTCATCCCGCGCTCACTGGTCGAACACGGCGAGACCATTCCTGACCCTCATGCCTGGCACAACCTGGCGAACACGGAGCTGTACATCGCCAACATCACCAAGGCTTTAGTCACAGCAGATCCGTCGAATACCGCCGACTACCAACGCAACAGTCAGGCCAACTTGAAACAGATCTACGCGTTGCTTGCCGAAGCCAAGACCAAGCTCGGCTCGCTGCCGCCGGGCAATCGAAAAATCGTCACATCCCACGACGCCTTTGGTTATCTCGGCCAGGCTTACGGCATCGAATTCATGGCACCYCAAGGCCTGTCCACTGAGCGTGAACCATCGGCCGCCGAGGTCGCTGCGCTGATCACGCAGATTCGCCAGGCCAAGGTCAAAACGGTGTTCATGGAAAACATCAAGGACGCCCGCCTGCTGAAACAGATTGCCGATGAAAGCGGCGCGCAGTTCGGTGGCACGTTGTACTCCGATGCGCTCGCCACCACAGGGCCGGCCAGCACCTTTACCGGGCTGTTCGAGTACAACCTCAACACCCTTTACCAAGCGTTGAGCAAGCCATGATCCGCAAGAACCCTTCAGGGGATTTGCCGCAGATCGCGGAGTCCGCATACGTCGATAAGACCGCCATCATCTGCGGCAAAGTGGTGATCGGCGAGAACGTGTTCGTCGGTCCTTACGCGGTGATTCGTGCCGACGAAGTGGATGCCGACGGGGAGATGGAACCGATCACCATCGGCGCCAACTCGAACATTCAGGATGGCGTGGTGATTCACTCCAAGTCCGGTGCAGCCGTCACCATCGGCGCGTTCAGTTCGATCGCCCACCGCTCCATTGTGCATGGCCCATGCACCGTCGGTGATCGGGTGTTCATCGGCTTCAACAGCGTGCTGTTCAACTGCGCGGTCGGTGATGGTTGCGTGGTGCGGCATAACTCGGTGGTCGACGGTCGCGACCTGCCCGAAGACTTCTATGTGCCCTCCACCACCCGCATCGGACCGAACACCGACCTGTCGCGATTCTCACCGGTCAGCGTCAGCGCCTCGGAGTTTTCCGAAGACGTGGCGCGTACCAATGTCGACCTGGTGCGCGGTTACAAAGCGCTGCAAAACGAGTTCTTACCATGAGCAGTGTGTCTGTAAGGGCGAAGGACTTAAGCTCTAGGCTTTACCGTACCGCAATCCTGACCCAGCCATACGGCGCGGCTTTCGAGACTGCCTTTTTGCTGGATGCCGGTGGCATTGAAGGTGCCGTTGACCTTGGTCGTGAATTCGCGGTCACTGAGGAACGTGGCAACTCCGGCACCTTGCGCTTTGGGACAGCTGAAACGGAATTTCCACTGGTTGCCGCTGCGATCGGTGACTTCCTGTTTGCAACCCGATTGCGGGTCCGTCAGTGGAATGTCGTCGGTCTGCACCTGCTCCGGCGTCAGGCAAGCCCGAATCCCTTTGCCGCCCATCGTGATTCCTTGCTTCTCCAATTGCGCGCGCTGTTGCGGAGTCATCTGGCTCTGCAACTGACCGAGGATCAACTGTAGGTCCGGAAGATTCTGGTCATCGACCTTCATGTTGCTTGTGGTCAATTCCCACAATCCGGGTTGCAGCATCTGTGCGTGAACCGCCACAGGAAGTGACAAACCAATAGCCATGGCCAAACCCAGCAGACGAACGTTCATCGAGTAACTCCTGATCAGTAGTGGCCGTTAGACGCTAACCTTTGGTTTCGGTTCATGGGCCAATTAAATAGCGACATTTTGCACGGAACATGGTCTGTTAAGCACTGAATCTTCAGGAGCAGGGTTGCCCCATGGATTACTTCGGACCACACATTTTCGGCTACACCATTGCACTGCTTCACTCGCTGGGCACGATCGCGGCCATCCACGCCGTGCTCAACGTGCGCACCGCTCAGGGATCGATCGCCTGGGCGCTTTCATTGGTGTTTATGCCGTACCTCACACTCATTCCATACCTGATCTTCGGCAGCAGTACCTTCGATGGTTACATCAAGGCTCGGCGCCAGGCCAACGAAGAAATGCGCAAAGCCGTATCCGAACTCAACTGGCGTCCTTGGGTCGAGGAGGCACGGACCGCTCGTGCTTCCAGTGCCTACTCGTCGTTACGGGCAATGCCCAAGTTGGGTCGCATGCCTTGTCTGGCGAACAACGAAGTGCACTTGTTGATCGATGGCCAAGCCACGTTTGATTCGATTTTCGAAGCCATCAGCCATGCAAAAGTAGCGGTGCTGGTTCAGTTTTTTATCATCCACGACGATCGTCTTGGCCAGCGCCTGCACAGTCTGCTGCTGAAGAAAGCCGCCGAAGGCGTCGCGGTTTACCTGCTTTACGACCGCATTGGCAGCCACGCCCTGCCCAGAAGTTACGTACAACCGCTGCGCGATGCCGGCGTTGAAGTCAAAGCGTTCGCCACCCGCAGTGGCTGGCTCAACCGCTTCCAGGTCAACTTCCGCAACCATCGCAAGATCGTGGTAGTCGATGGAGTGGTGGGCTTCGTGGGCGGGCATAACGTCGGCGACGAATACATGGGTGAGAAACCCCCGCTGGCGCCTTGGCGAGATACCCATGTTCGCGTGCGCGGACCGGTGGTGGCCTGTATGCAGGAGTCGTTTGCCGAAGACTGGTTCTGGGCTGCACGATCATTGCCGCCATTGATCCTGCCGGATGAGTATCCCGACGACGGTGTGCTGTGCCAATTTTTGGCGAGCGGTCCGGCGGACTCCTTCGAAACTTGCGCGTTGTTCTTCGTTGAAGCCATCCATGCCGCGACTGAGCGCGTGTGGATCACCACTCCCTATTTCATCCCCGACGAAGCGGTATTTGCGGCACTCAGGCTTGCGGTAATGCGAGGTGTCGATGTGCGCTTGTTACTGCCGTCACGTCCGGATCACCGGATCGTCTACGCCGCCTCCAGCCTGTACGCCTTCGAGGCTGTCCGCGCCGGTGTCCGGGTATTTCGCTATCAACCCGGGTTCCTGCATCAGAAAGTGGTGTTGATCGACAGCGAAATCAGCGCCATCGGCAGTGCCAACATGGACAACCGCTCGTTCCGGCTCAACTTCGAAGTGATGTTGTTGACGGTCGATCGTGTATTCGCCGCCGAGGTGGAACAGATGCTCAACGATGACTTCGCTCAGTCGCATGAAATCGCCAAAGACGAAGGCCGGGAGACCCGCCGCGTGCAGCAATTCGGCATGCGGGTCGCCCGGCTTATTTCACCGATTCTTTAAGGGTTGTAGATGTCATCGCGCGTCCATGGCAGCTCATGGCTGCCATCGGGATGAGCTTTGACCGCGAGGATCTGGTGCAGGTTGATCCAGCCCCTGGCAAACGCATAAGCGCATCCCGCCAGGTACAGCCGCCAGATCCGCAAAGTTTGTTCCGGGACTTGCCTGGAAGCCGCTTCCAGATTGTCTTCCAGGCGTTCACTCCAGTGGTCGAGCGTGCGTGCGTAATGCAGGCGCAGGCTCTCGACGTCAACGATCTCCAGCCCCACGTCACTTATTTCGGCAGCGATCATCGACAGGTGCGGCAGTTCGCCGTTGGGGAACACATAGTGCCCGATGAACTCGCCAGCACCGCGTCCAACCGGACGGCCATCGAGGTGTTTGGCGGTAATCCCGTGATTCATCACCAGGCCGCCCTCTTTCACCGCGCCAAACAAGGTTTTGCAGTACTCGGCCAAGTTAGCGTGGCCCACGTGTTCGAACATACCGACACTGACCACTTTGTCGAAGCGCCCGTCCTGAGGCAGGTCGCGGTAGTCGAGCAATTGCAGTTCGACCAAATCTTCCAGACCTTCTTCTTTCACCCGCTCACGGGCCAGATCGAGTTGCGCTTTACTGAGCGTAATGCCAAACACCTTCGCGCCGAACTCCCGCGCCGCATACCGCGCTAATCCGCCCCAGCCGCAACCGACGTCCAGTAAGTATTCCCCGGGTTGCAAGCGCAACTTGCGACACAGGTGACGGAATTTGGCCTGCTGGGCCTGCTCGAGGGATTCACTGCCGGTCTCGAAGTACGCGCAGGAATACGCCATGTCGCTGTCGAGCCACAACTGATAAAACGCGTTGGAAAGGTCGTAATGGTAGGAGATGGCCTTGGCGTCAGCGTCCTTGTCGTGGGCGACACGAACGGGTTGGTCGTCGTCGTTCTCGTCCAACATCGCCTGGCTCCATTCATCGCAGACGCGGATAACGTCGCTGATGGAACCTTCCAGCTCGAGTTTGCCCTCGACAAACGCCGCTCCGAGCGCGTCCAGGCTTGGATGGGTGAACTGGGTAACCATTTGTGGATCCTTGACCACAATCGTGACGCTGGGCGTCGGCCCCAGATTGAGCTCATGGCCGTCCCAGAGTCGCAGGCGTAACGGTAACTGCAATTTCTGTAAGGCCGGTGGAAGATGCGCGAGCATGGACAACCCCCTTGTTCCAGACGTCTAATGTGAGGGTAGACCATCCCGGAAAATTAGCCGGCTATCAAACTAATAGCCGCTTTCCATGATCAGCGACGCTGCAACCAGCCATCGTGAATCCACTGCTTCAGCCAGGTTACAGCTTGAAGTGGTGCGCCCTCTCCACAGATGACTGTCAATTCAGAGCACAGTTCAGCAAAATTCCAGTCCCGTTCAAACATGCCTTTTAGAGCTTTGGTCTCTAGAGCCTCCAGGCTCCGATACTGGCAAACAAGCTCATTCCGCCAAATCACCACAACGCAGGGACTGTCGAGTGCCGTACTGCCAGGAAATTGCGTTGCATCTTTTATAGATCGCCAAAGCGAAACGCTATTGAAGGCACACTCAAGCCATTGCAGCGATGGACTGGGGCTGACTTGCAATGTCGGCCAATCTTCTGGAGCCAGAATCGCCATGTGCTGCATCGTCAACGGCGTTCCAGGTGGCGCATCAAATGCTAGTGTGAAAGCCCATTCCAGTGCCGCCAGTTCTGCCAATGGCGCACTTTGTTCCGGCACCAAATGTTGGCGAATGAACGCCTCGAAGCCTTTGCCGAGCCAACGAAGACTGTAATGAGCTGAGGGATTCTGACGCAAATAAGCCGCAGCAAGCCGTTCAAACTCTTCGTCACCCAGCCAATTGAGAATCGCTGGATAGTCGCCGCGCAGGACTTCCTGCAGCCGTGCTTGGTAAGCATTGTGATAAATCGCCAAACCGGTGCTGACGTCCAGCGTTGGGCCACCTATAAGGCTTGGGCCGAGCTCGACATCGGCCGTAGACGATTCGCTCAGAAGGTAACGTTCAAAGGCCAGTTGCCAATCGTTCAAGCGCATTTCTGTCTCCGGGCCAACACGCCTTCGCCCAGCTCCCGGGCTTTTTGCAGTTCAGTGAGCAATTCGTCAAACGGCGGGAAATGATCATCACGCTCCAACAGCGTGGCGACTGGGCCGAGGTAGTCGAGGGTTCTTTGAT
>NZ_JBFULH010000169.1:0-8277 GCF_056400445.1 Pseudomonas sp. P5_B2
ATCTAATTCGGTTTTCCGAACGCGACCCATCAGTCGATTCGGTTAACCGGATTATTCCTCGCCAAAAATGCCGCCATAAATATTTAATACCTTTATAAATCAATAACTTGAGATAATCAGCCTGGCCTGGCACGAGTCATGCTCTACACTCTTTGACGAACAGCCTTCGCGCCATCTCTCCAGGGACCGCCGGGCTTTCGAAGCACAAAAGGGCCGATAAACTGGCTCCATAAAAAAAACAATGTCGAGGACAATTTGATGCGCATCGTTCCCCATATCCTGGGCGCAGCCATTGCTGCCGCTCTGATCAGCACTCCGGTTTTCGCTGCCGAACTCACCGGCACCCTGAAAAAGATCAAAGAGTCCGGTGTCATCACCCTCGGGCATCGTGACGCTTCCATTCCGTTTTCGTACATCGCGGACGCTACCGGCAAGCCGGTTGGCTACTCCCACGACCTGCAACTGAAAATCGTCGAAGCCATCAAGAAAGACCTCGACATGCCGAATCTCCAGGTCAAATACAACCTGGTGACCTCGCAAACCCGTATCCCGCTGGTGCAGAACGGCACCGTGGACGTCGAGTGCGGCTCCACCACCAACAACGTCGAGCGTCAGCAGCAAGTTGATTTCTCCGTTGGCATCTTCGAAATCGGCACCCGCCTGCTGTCGAAGAAAGACTCGCCTTACAAAGACTTCACCGACCTCAAAGGCAAGAACGTTGTGACCACCGCCGGCACCACGTCCGAGCGCCTGCTCAAGTCGATGAACGCCGACAAGCAAATGGGCATGAACGTCATCTCCGCCAAAGACCACGGCGAGTCCTTCCAGATGCTGGAATCGGGTCGCGCTGTAGCCTTCATGATGGACGACGCCTTGCTGGCAGGCGAAGCAGCCAAGGCCAAGAAAGCAGATGACTGGKCCGTGACCGGTACGCCACAGTCCTACGAAATCTACGGCTGCATGGTCCGCAAGGGCGACGAGCCGTTCAAGAAAGCGGTGGATGACGCCATCATCGCCACCTACAAGTCGGGCGAGATCAACAAGATCTACGAAAAATGGTTCATGGCGCCAATCCCGCCTAAAGGCCTGAACCTGAACTTCCCGATGAGCGACGAACTCAAGGCCCTGATCGCCAATCCGACTGATAAAGCGGCTGACGACAAGAAATCCTGATTTCTGACTAACCTTATCTCCTGAGAGGGCCGCTGCCCTTTCAGGGGTTTGTCACTCCCTGCTGGCATTTTTGGAAACACTCGAACCGGTGGCTGTCGAGCCGATCTTGTGTGCCTGACTATTATGGTCGGGTCGGGAACGGAGCTTCCCCAAGCGGGCACTTGTACTTTGATCGATCTGAGGGGAGACCCTAATGAATTACAACTGGGACTGGGGCGTGTTCTTCAAGTCCACTGGCGTTGGCAGCGAGACCTATCTCGACTGGTACATCACCGGTTTGRGCTGGACCATTGCCATCGCTATCGTGGCCTGGATCATTGCCCTGACACTGGGCTCGATTCTGGGCGTCATGCGCACCGTACCGAATCGCATCGTATCGGGCATAGCGACCTGCTACGTCGAACTCTTCCGTAACGTGCCGCTGCTGGTTCAGCTGTTCATCTGGTACTTCCTGGTGCCCGACCTGCTGCCGCAAGACCTGCAAGACTGGTACAAACAGGACCTGAGCCCGGTCACCTCGGCGTTCCTGAGCGTCGTCGTCTGCCTGGGCCTGTTCACCACCGCTCGCGTTTGCGAACAAGTGCGCACCGGCATCCAGGCCTTGCCAAAAGGCCAGGAATCCGCCGCTCGCGCCATGGGCTTCAAGCTGCCACAGATCTATTGGAATGTGCTGCTGCCCCAAGCCTACCGAATCATCATTCCACCGCTTACCTCGGAATTCCTCAACGTGTTCAAGAACACGTCCGTGGCCTCGCTGATTGGCCTGATGGAATTGCTCGCGCAAACCAAGCAGACCGCCGAGTTTTCCGCCAATCTGTTCGAAGCGTTCACCCTGGCAACCTTGATCTACTTCACCCTGAACATGAGCCTCATGCTGCTGATGCGCCTGGTCGAGAAGAAAGTCGCCGTACCGGGCCTGATTTCCGTAGGGGGTAAATGATGGAATTCGACTTCTCAGGAATCATCCCTTCCCTGCCGGGCTTGTGGAACGGCATGGTCATGACCCTCAAGCTGATGGTCATGGGCGTGGTCGGCGGTATTATCCTCGGCACGATCCTGGCGCTGTGCCGTCTGTCCCACAGCAAACTGCTGTCGAACCTTGCCGGCGCCTACGTCAATTACTTCCGTTCGATCCCGCTGCTGCTGGTGATCACCTGGTTCTACCTGGCGGTGCCGTTCGTGCTGCGCTGGATCACCGGCGAAGACACCCCGATCGGCGCCTTCGCTTCGTGCATCGTGGCCTTCATGATGTTTGAGGCGGCGTACTTCTGCGAAATCGTCCGGGCCGGTGTGCAGTCGATTCCCAAGGGGCAAATGGGCGCAGCCCAGGCCTTGGGCATGACGTATGGCCAGATGATGCGTCTGATCATCCTGCCGCAAGCGTTCCGCAAGATGACCCCGCTGTTGCTGCAACAGAGCATCATCCTGTTCCAGGATACCTCGCTGGTTTACGCGGTCGGCCTGGTGGACTTCCTCAACGCTTCGCGTGCCAGCGGCGACATCATTGGCCGCTCCAATGRGTTCCTGATCTTCGCAGGTCTCGTGTACTTCACAATCAGCTTTGCCGCCTCGCTGCTGGTCAAGCGTCTGCAAAAAAGGTTTGCCGTATGATCTCTATCAAGAACATCAACAAGTGGTATGGCGACTTCCAGGTACTGACTGATTGCAGCACCGAGGTCAAAAAAGGCGAAGTGATCGTGGTGTGCGGGCCGTCCGGCTCCGGCAAATCCACGCTGATCAAGTGCGTCAACGCGCTGGAACCGTTCCAGAAAGGCGACATCGTGGTCGATGGCACGTCCATCGCCGACCCGAAGACCAACCTGCCGAAACTGCGTTCGCGCGTGGGCATGGTGTTTCAGCATTTCGAACTGTTCCCGCACCTGACCATCACCGAAAACCTGACCATCGCGCAGATCAAGGTGTTGGGCCGCAGCAAGGAAGAAGCCACCAAGAAAGGCCTGCAACTGCTTGAGCGCGTCGGGCTGTCGGCCCATGCGCACAAACATCCTGGCCAGCTTTCCGGTGGTCAGCAACAGCGTGTGGCGATTGCCCGCGCGCTGGCGATGGACCCGATCGTCATGCTGTTCGACGAACCGACCTCSGCRCTGGACCCGGAAATGGTCAATGAAGTACTCGACGTGATGGTGCAACTGGCCCACGAAGGCATGACCATGATSTGCGTGACCCACGAAATGGGCTTCGCCCGTAAAGTGGCGGACCGGGTGATCTTCATGGACGCGGGCAAAATCATCGAAGACTGCCAGAAAGAGGAATTCTTCGGCGACATCAGCTCCCGTGCCGAGCGGACACAGCACTTCCTCAACAAGATTCTGCAGCACTAAGTCCCAAACGCCGCTCCCCGTGTGGGAGCTGGCCTGTGGGGTGAGGGGCTTGTGTGGTGAGGGGCTTGCCCCCGTTCGGCTGCGAAGCAGTCGTAAACCCGCGGCATACGGTTTGAATTTGTAATGCTGGGGCCGCTTCGCGACCCAACGGGGGCAAGCCCCCTCGCCACACAAGCCCCCTCGCCACAAGCCGGCTCCTACAGGGGTCGGTGCAAGGTTCGGATTTGTGTTGTGGTTGACCCAAGGCATCTGTGATGAAATGCGACCCCACTCTCTATCGCGCAGCAACGCCATCACTTGCCGTGAAACCCCGTCTGATTCGCCATTTGTTCCTGCCACCGCTGATCATCGCCCTGATGATCGGACTGGGCTACGTCGGCTTCTGCGTCAGTGAGCACTACGGCATTCGCAGCCTCAGCGAGAATGGCCAGCGTCAGCTTGAACTACACGCTCGCGCCGTCGAAAGCGAGATCAGCAAATACACCTACCTGCCCAGCCTGCTAGAGCTCGAATCCAGCGTTTCGGCACTGCTGGCCGACCCGTCGCCGGAACACCGGCAAACGGTCAACGATTACCTTGAAGGCCTGAACCGGCGCAGCCGTAGTCGGGCTATCTACGTGATGGACACGACCGGCCGTGTCCTGGCCACTAGTAACTGGCGCGATGTCGACAGTTACCTCGGTGAAGACCTGTCCTTCCGCGCCTACTTCCAGAACGCCATTCGCGGCCAGCCGGGGCGTTTCTACGGCATTGGCAGCACCAACGGCGAACCCGGTTACTACCTGGCCCACGGCCTGGAAGAACACGGCAAAATCATCGGTGTAGCGGTGGTCAAAATCCGTCTCGAAGCCCTGGAGGAACGCTGGCAGCGGGCACGCCTCGAAGCCTTCGTCAGCGACGAAAACGGCATCATCATTCTGTCCAGTGATCCGGCGCTGCGCCTCAAGTCGGTCGTGCCGTTGAGTGATGAGACCAAAGAAAAACTCGCCCGTAGCCTCCAGTACTACTGGTTCCCGCTGAACGAGCTGCAACCGCTGGCCCGTGAAACCCTGGCCGAGGGCGTGGAGAAGCTGACCTTCCCCGCCAACAGCGAAGTGGAGGCCGACGATGAAGACATCAGCTACCTGGCCCAGACCCGGCCCTTGAGCGATACCCCGTGGAATTTCACCCTGCTAACGCCGCTTCAGGATTTGCGCCGCGAAGCGATCAACCAAGGGATTCTGGTGGCGGTGGCGTTCGCCTTGGTGGCGTTCCTGCTGATCGCCTGGAACGAGCGGCGCAAGGTCGTCGCCACCCGCCTTGCCGCTCGGGAAGCCTTGCAGGAAGCCAACAATCAATTGGAACGTCGGATAACCGAACGCACCACCGACCTGCGCGCCAGCAACGAACGGCTCAAAGGCCAGATCCGCGAGCGCCGGCTCGCTGAAGAGACGCTGCGCCGCGCCCAGGATGAACTGGTGCAGGCCGGAAAACTGGCCGCCATCGGCCAGATGTCCACCAGCATCGCTCACGAATTGAACCAGCCACTAGCGGCACTGCGCACCTTGTCCGGCAACACCGTGCGCTTTCTGGAGCGTGGTCAGCTGGACGTGGCCAGCACCAACCTTAATACCATCAACGAACTGATCGACCGCATGGGCCGGATCACCGCCAGCCTGCGCTCGTTCGCTCGACGCGGTGATGACAAAGGCCAGGCCAGCCTCGGCAAAGCCGTAGATGCTGCTTTGCAACTGCTTGGCAATCGGGTGGAAAGCGTACACCTGCAACTGCATCGCGACTTCATGGACGTACAAGTGCAGATCGATCAGACCCGCCTCGAACAGATTCTGGTCAACCTGGTCGGCAACGCCCTTGATGCCATGCAGGCCCAACCGCTGCCGGAGTTGTGGCTGGAAGGTGACGTCTTCGATGGCAAATACCGTCTTCGCGTGCGCGACAACGGCCACGGCATCGATGCCGAAGCACGCAAACATCTGTTCGAACCGTTCTTCACCACCAAACCCGGCGCACAAGGCCTGGGCCTCGGCCTGACCCTGTCCGCCAGTCTGGCTGCCGCCACCGGCGGGCACTTGGGTGTCGAACACCCTGCCAGCGGTGGTACCACCTTCGTCCTCAGTTTACCGTTGGTAAGCCCCACTCCCGCCGAGCCAATATGAACAACGACCTTAGTGTGCTGATCGTCGAAGACGATCCTCATGTGCTGCTTGGCTGCCAACAGGCGCTGACCCTGGAAGACATTCCTAGCGTCGGCGTGGGCAGCGCCGAAGAAGCCCTGGAGCGGGTCGGCGACAATTTCGCCGGCATCGTCATCAGCGACATCCGCCTGCCGGGCATGGATGGCCTGGAACTGCTGACTCGGCTCAAGGCCCGCGATCGCAGCCTGCCGGTGGTGCTGATTACCGGCCACGGCGACATCTCCATGGCCGTCGGCGCGATGCAAAAAGGCGCCTATGACTTCATGGAGAAACCCTTCTCCCCGGAACGCTTGGTGGATGTTGCACGACGTGCGCTGGAACAACGCAGCCTCGCCCGCGAAGTCTCGTCATTGCGCCGGCAACTGGCCGAGCGTGACTCCCTCGAAGGCCGCATCATCGGTCGCTCGCCGGCCATGCAAAACCTGCGTGAGCTGATCGCCAATGTCGCCGACACCTCGGCCAACGTGTTGATCGAAGGCGAGACCGGCACAGGTAAAGAGCTGGTCGCGCGCTGCCTGCATGATTTCAGTCGGCGCCATACCAAACAATTCGTGGCGTTGAACTGCGGTGGCCTGCCGGAAAACCTGTTCGAAAGCGAAATTTTCGGCCACGAAGCCAACGCCTTCACCGGCGCCGGCAAGCGGCGAATCGGCAAGATCGAACACGCCGACGGCGGCACGCTGTTCCTCGACGAAGTGGAAAGCATGCCCCTGCCGCTGCAAATCAAACTGCTGCGGGTGTTGCAGGAGCGCACCCTCGAACGCCTCGGCTCGAACCAGAGCGTGGCGGTGGATTGCCGGGTGATCGCGGCCACCAAGTCCGACCTGGCCGAAACGAGCAAGGTCGGTGAGTTCCGCAGCGACCTGTATTACCGCTTGAACGTGGTGACCCTGGAACTGCCGCCGCTGCGCGAACGTCGCGAAGACATCCTGCAATTGTTCGAGCACTTTTTGCAGCAGTCGTCCCTGCGCTTTGACCGCGCTGTGCCGGAGCTGGATAACCAGACCTTGTCGAATTTGATGAGCCACGACTGGCCGGGCAATGTGCGCGAATTGCGCAACGTCGCCGAACGCTTCGCCCTCGGCCTGCCAGCCTTCAAAAAGTCCGGTGCCAGTGGCAGCAATCAGGGACTCGCCTTCGCCGAAGCAGTGGAAGCCTTCGAACGCAACTTGCTCAGCGACGCCTTGCAGCGCAGCGGCGGCAACCTGAGCCAGGCCAGCCTGGAACTGGGCATGGCCAAGACCACGCTGTTCGACAAGGTTAAAAAATACGGACTGAGCCACTGATGGATCTGTTTCTGAAAGCAGCGTTGGGCGCGGCGGTGGTGCYGATTCTGGCGGCACTGGCCAAGACCAGGAATTACTACATMGCCGGGCTGGTGCCGTTGTTTCCGACTTTTGCGCTGATTGCGCATTTCATCGTCGGCAAAGGGCGCTCGGTTGAGGATTTGAAGACCACCATCGTGTTTGGCATGTGGTCGATCATTCCCTACTTCGTTTACCTCGCGACCTTGTATGTGATGGTGGACCGGATGCGGTTGGAGGCGTCGCTAGCCGTGGCGGCGGTGGGTTGGTTGATCGCGGCCACCGTTCTGGTTTCAGTTTGGGTACGTTTCCACAGCTAACTCCACTCCCCTTGTGGCGAGGGGGCTTGCCCCCGTTCGGCTGCGAAGCAGCCGTAAATCCTGCAATTGCGGATTATCTGGTGGACCACGGTGGATGGTTCAGGGCGGCTTCGCCACCCAACGGGGGCAAGCCCCCTCTCACCACAAAAGCGCCCTGCACCATCAGCTGACAGTACCACCCTTCGCTTCGCTCATGATCTGCCGGATCGCCCCGACAAACGTTTCCACCGGCTGCCCGCCACTCACCGCGTACTGCCCGTTGAACACCACCGTCGGCACCGAACTCACGCCACGGGTCAGCCACAGCTGTTCTTCCTCAACCACCTCTTTGGCGTATTCATCCGACGCCAGAATCGCCTCGGCGCGCTGCCAATTGAGCCCTACGCTTTCGGCAATCTGCGCCAACTGCCCGTGATCGGACGGATTGCCGCCGTCGGTGAAATACGCTTTGAACAGCGCTTCTTTGAGATTGAACTGCAACCCTTCCAGCCCCGCCCAATACAACAAACGATGGGCATCAAAGGTGTTGTAGATGCGGCTGTTGCCGTCAGTGCGAAACGCAAACCCGAGCTCGGTGCCACGGGCGCGGATCATCTCGCGGTTCTTCTGTGACTGTTCGGGGGTCGAGCCGTACTTTTCGGTGATGTGTTCGGTGATGTTCTGCCCTTCGGGGCCCATCTTCGGGTTCAGTTCGAACGGCTGGAAGCGGATCTCGGCCTGGACCTCATCGCGCAGAATTTCCAGCGCCCGGGTCAGGCCGTAGAGGCCGACAACGCACCAGGGGCAGGACACGTCGCTGACAAAATCGATTTTCAAAGGGGTACTCATCACACACCTCGCAGGCTTGGATCTCGCCGGAAAGATCGAACGATACACCTGACCGGACCACGGTGGCAGCCATACCACAATCCCCTGTGGGAGCGAGCCTGCTCGCGAAGGCGTC